>JAPPKT010000132.1 GCA_028819675.1 Caldilineaceae bacterium
CGCGGTCCAGATCGATGGTGGCGACGGCATAGCCTTCCATGGGCTCTTCCAGGACCGTGTAGAGCTCTCCGTCCGGCCCCGCCAGGATGGAGTCGCCTGCGAACTGCATCGTGGGCTCTTCGCCGACGCGGTTGGCCGCGGCGACGAAGAGTGCGTTTTCGGTGGCGCGGCTGACGATATGCGCCCGCCACTGTTCATGGTGACCTATCTCCCAGTTGGCAGGGAGCACGATCAGCTCCGCACCGTCCAAGGTAAGGCTGCGGGCCGCTTCGGGAAAGACGAGGTCGGATCCGACCATGAGGCCGAAGCGACCCCAGTCGGCATCGACGTTGATGAAGCGGAAGCCGGAACGGTAGACCTGGTGCTCCTCCCCCAAAAGGTGCACCTTGTGATAGGAGGACATGATCTCGCCGTCCGGGCCCAGACAGGCCAGGCCGTTATAGAGAATGCTCTCGACCTTCTCCTTGATGACCAGGCCGAATACGACATGCGTGTTGAAATCATCGGCCCGTTTTGCCAGGTAGTTAGTGGCGTGGCCCGGCACGCGTTCTGCCAGAGTCGTGGCGCGCAGTCCCAGTTCAGTACCGGTATAACTGAGCTCCGGGAAGACGATCAGATCGGTCTGCTGTGTCGTGCAGATGCGTTCAACAAATTCGCCCATTTTGCGCAGGTTTTCCTCGGCGCTGGTAAGCGCGGGGGCCATCTGCACGAGAGCTACGGTGATTTCACGGGCCATTCAGTCTCTCCGAAAAGCCTGAGACAGGTCTCAGGGGATGAAAGTCAAGCAAGTATAGCACGGTTGACTCCTTTCCCCATCTTTCGCGTGCTGTGTTAGAATTTCAGCGCAAGTCAAAAAGGAGATCTTCAATGCCCGAAAACGAATCGATGTTCAGAAAAGTGGCGGGTCGCACGTGGATCATTGTGCTGGTGGCGGCGATTGTGATTCCGCTGGACCAGTGGACGAAGGAGCTGGTGCGACAGAACATCGCGAAGTTCGACTATATTATTCCGATACCTGCCCTGGGCGAGTATTTTGTCTTCGAGCACGTTGACAATTACGGCGCGGCGTTCGGCATTTTGCAGGGGGCAGGCAGTGTTTTCATCGTCATTGCGGCCGTGGTGACGGTTGGAGTTTTCTACTATGCAATCCGCCATCTGCCGGACGATCAGCGACTGATTCGCATACTGCTGGGGTTCCAGGTCGGGGGCGCGCTGGGCAACGTAATCGACCGCATCATGCAGGGTTACGTAACCGATTTTGTCAAGATCGGTGTGCCCGGCGTCTACTACTGGCCGAACTTCAACATCGCCGATTCCTCCATCGTATGCAGCGTGATTGCCTTGGCGGCCGTCATCCTCTACCAGGACATTCAGGCCTCCAAGCAGGCTAAGGAGGAGTCCATCAAGATCGGTGCAGCCGGGTCGTCGGAAGCGTAGCCAAGGGAGCGGGTGGACAGCGAGAGCCAGGATGTGCACCAGTTTACCGTTCCCCCGTCTGCAGCCGGCCTGCGCCTGGATCGCTGGCTGACGGACCAGTTCGAGGAGGAAAGCCGCAGCGCCATCCAGCGCTGGATAGCGGACGGACTGGTCACCGTAGACGGGTTGCGCGCCGGCAAGGCCGGAATGCCCCTGGAAGCCGAAGCTGAGATCGAAGTCGCGGCGCCGCCGTCTCCGGTGGAATCTTCACTGCGACCTGAAAACATCCCACTCGACATCATCTTCGAAGACAATGACCTGCTCGTCATAGACAAGCCGGCTGGGCTTGTCGTCCATCCGGGGCCGGGCCACACAGCAGGCACCCTCGCAAACGCAGTTCTTCATCATTGCCCGCAGTTGGAAGGGATCGGCGGGGAGAGGCGGCCGGGCATCGTCCACAGGCTGGACAAGGGCACTTCCGGCCTGATCGTCGTGGCCAAGAATGACGCGACGATGCGCTTTCTGCAGGAACAGTTCGCCGGCCGCACCGTGTACAAGGCGTATCTGGCGCTGTTGGAGGGCAGGGTCGAGCCGCCGCGGGGCCGTATTGACGCGCCAATCGGACGCCATCCGACACGGCGGCAGCGCATGGCCGTGTTGCCGGCCCCCTCCGGGCTCCACGGTACGGCCGGTACTGGAGTTCCGGCGGCCGGTGCGCGCGAGGCCGTGACCGAGTACGAGTGCCTGCGCGTCTACGAGGACATTTCGAGCGGGCAGACGGCCCGTTTTTCACTGGTGCGCGCCGTTCTGCACACGGGACGCACGCACCAGATTCGGGCTCATTTCTCCTGGCATAAACATCCCGTTGCCGGTGACACCGAGTACGGGTACAAGCGGCCGCGTCTGTCACTAAAGCGGCCTTTTCTGCACGCCCACAAGCTGGGCATCCGACTGCCCGGAACGGAAGAGCAGTGCGTGTTCGAGTCGCCGCTGCCCGCTGAGTTGCAGCGCATACTCGACAGGCTCGAGGAGTGACCATGTATGATCGACAAACTCTACAAGATCGCCGAGGGGCTGAACAACCGGTTCCAGGACGGGGACAATCCCTTTTATATCGTCACGCGGCTGGCCGAGGAGTGCGGCGAGGTGGCCAGCCAGGTGAACCATTTTGAGCGCAAGGGGGTAAAGGCGCTGAAGCTGGGTGCTCCTGACCGGGCCGCGTTCGCGAAGGAGCTGCAGGACGTGATGCGGGCCGTTGTGCAACTGGCGATCCACTACGAGCTGGAGGCGGAGTTGGAGGCGTCGGTCGATCGATCCTATCGGGAAATTGTCATCGAGGGTTTGGTCGATCCGGTGCCCGACGAGGAGGAAGTTAGAAACAACTGAACAGCATCAATTCAGGTCTATGGGGCGCTCACTCAACTCCTGAACTCTGAGGACAGAGTCAAGCCGGTTCACCCCTCCTGATTCGACGAAATCCCGGAACTCCAAACTCTTTCCTTTTCGACGATTGCGCGTTAAGGCAACCAGTCGGCAACAGCCTCCCGCTCCTCGAGAAGCTCCTGACCGCTGGCGGTGATGGCGGCGCGGTCGAAGTCGGTCAGCGGCAGACCCTCAACGATCTGATAGACACCATCCTCAATTGTCACGGGATAGCTGAATATCACGCCGGTGGGAAAGTCGTAGGCGCCGGTGCCGGGGATACCCATGCTGACCCAGTCGTCCTCGGTCGCGCCTCTGTACCAACTCTGCACGTGGTTGATGCAGGCGTTGGCCGCGCTGGCCGCGCTGCTGGCGCCCCGGGCCGCGATCACTGCGGCGCCGCGCTGCTGTACGGCGGGGATAAATGTCTGCCTGATCCAGGAGAAGTCGGCGACGACGGCTGCGGCCGGCTGGTCGTCGATCTGGGCATGAAAGAGGTCCGGATACTGGGTGGCGCTGTGATTGCCCCAGATGGCCACATTTTTGACCGTGTGGAGCGGCCGGCCGGCCTTCTTCGCCAGCATGCTCTGGGCACGATTGTGATCGAGGCGGGTCATAGCGGTAAAGCGTTCTTGAGGCACGTCGGGGGCGTTGTGCATGGCGATCAGGCAGTTGGTATTGGCCGGATTGCCGACGACGACGACGCGGACGTCGGAGGCGGCGTTGTCGTTGATGGCCCTGCCCTGGGTGACGAAGATGGGGCCGTTGGCGCTGAGCAGGTCTTTGCGCTCCATACCGGCGGTGCGGGGGCGGGCGCCGACGAGCAGGGACCAGTTGGCTCCGGCAAAGGCGACGTCCGGGTCGTCGGTCAGTACCGTATCGGCGAGGAGAGGGAAGGCACAGTCGTCCAGCTCCATGGCGACGCCTTCGAGCGCGCCCATCGCCGGCGGAATCTCCAGCAGCTGGAGGATGACAGGCTGATCGGGGCCGAACAGGTCGCCGTTGGCGATGCGAAAGATGAGGGCATAGCCGATATTGCCGGCGGCGCCGGTAACGGCTACACGAATCGGGTCATTCATCACTCTTGGGTCTCCTGGTGCGGCAGAGGGCGATAACCCACTGCCTTCAGTGATCTGTAGCGGGTGGACTCTCGGCAAGATCCACCGCCATTTCATACTGACGGTCGAAAACGCGAAAGCCGAGCGAGGCGAATACCGGATTCAGACGGCTGTCTGCCGGCTGGTCCATGAGCGTCAACCTGGCATCGACGTAACGAAGCTGGAGCGCTTGCAGCAGCGGGCGGGCGGCGTCGTGAAGGTTGGCCTCCGGATCGACGGCGATGTCAAGGATTCTGAGGCGGGTCGGCGGCTGACCTCCGGCCGGAACGCCGGACGACGTGGACGGCGAAACCAGCACATAAGCGACCGGCTGGCCGTCCTTGGCCGGGATGGTGAAGCCGACACAGCCATGCTGCTCCACGTAGTTAAGCAGGCTGCGGGCGCGGCGCTGCCAGATCGTGGGCAGCTGGTGCCAGTGGTAGAATTCGCGCAGAATCCGGGCCGGATCGGTCTCTTCCAGGCGCTCGTAAGGAAGCGGAAGGGGGCCCTGGCGGGGATCCCGTTCCCACAACAGCAGCTCACGCAAGCGCTTGAAGCCGACCTGGCGATACACGGAGCGGGCGTGGTCGTTGGTGACCAGCACCTCCAGCAGGATGCGGCGAATCCCGCGCTCCACGGCGCGGCGCTTGAGATGCTCCATAAGCCGCCGGCCCCAGCCACCGCCGCGATAGGCCGGGTCAACGCTGAGGCCGCCGCACCAACCTTCGTCGCCGCGCACGGCCAGCAGGGCAGCGCCCACGCCCTGCATCCGCCCCTCCTCCTCCGCCACAAGGACGGCACAGTCTTCCGGGTCGATATTGGAGCGGTGCAGATGCCCGAGCATGCCGGACGGGTCCATCTGCATATTGTACCGGTAGTCGGCGAAACCGCGGTTGAAGCCCTGGCGCAGGGCCTCGACCTCTACCGCGGCACCGGTTACCATGGTTGGCTGTTGCGACTCGGGCAAGTCGAAAGGGTCTCCGATGGTTAGTGGTCAGTGGTCAGCCAGAAAGGTATTGATGGTTGGACGCCATTTGGCATATCTACTGCGCCCGGGCCACAAAATCGAATTCGACGATAAACTCTTCGCCCACGTTGGCGACGTTCGGCACTTGCGGGATCGTGAGGTCGAAGTCGTCCCTGACAACTATTGTGGCCGCGCTGCCCCGCAGTTCAGTTTCGGAAATGACCTGCAGAGTCACGA
>JAPPKT010000657.1 GCA_028819675.1 Caldilineaceae bacterium
ACGACTGCTCGTTGGAGAGCCGCGCCCACGGCTGCGCCAGCCGTACCCCGGTTGTGGCTTCGTAGATGTTCAGCAGCTGCATGTCGCTGCCGGGCGTTTCTTCATGGCTCGCCCAGTAGTGAAAGCTGAGCGTGAAATGCTGCGCCGAGTCCGGCAGCGCAATGTCCTGGTAGAGGTTGTCGCTGGCCTCCAGGTTGGCGCTGTCCACGATCCCCAGCCGCAGCGAGCGGTCGCCCGCATACGATCGTGCCGTCGAGTAGCTAGGCGGCAGCCCTGACCCTGCCAGGCCCCAGTGCAGATCGGTCGCCTCGAATCCGCCGTTGATGATCAGCTCGCTGCAACCGTCAGGCGAAAGATGGGCCGCGCCCACTTCACTGTCACCAGGAGCGGGAGGCGGCCCCTGCGCCTTCGTCGTCGCCGTCCCCTGCCACAGAACCACCGCAACCGCCAGCAGCGTGCACAGAGAAACAACTCCCCGCGCGCCCCACACCTTGCTCATCACACTTCCCATCCTGTCCACCCGAAAAACTACCCCGCCGCGGCACGTACGTCCCTCCTGATTCTGCCAGGAATTCCAATTGTAGCATGTGCCTTGGATCATGGACAACGGTGGTGTGATTGCGGGCGATGACCTACGCTTCTATGACGACAGTAACTGGAGTAGAGGCATCATCGCGCCGAGGCGCGGTATCACGAAGTCGAGCCCGTGGTGTGAGGGCATGCGGAAGGAATGGGGCAGTTTGTGAGAATGGGAGAAAAGATCGGGGTTTGGGTTTGCATGCTCTTATCGGGGCCTAGTCTTTGGCACAGGTCACAATGAAAATCATCGAAAAGCCACAGGCCGAATCTTAAGCGCAATAATCGCCTCGATAATCCTCTCGAGCGACCTGCAAGTCTTGCCATTTGATATGGCCTTCTCGACTACCTGCTCAATTACTGCTGGGTTTTTCAGCGCATGCTTCTTCTTGGCTATGCTTAAATCTAGCTGAGCCTCCGACAACCACTGCATAAAGGACTCCTCACCCATTTCACCCTGAAGAGTTTTCTCTAAGTTGACCTTGAAGCAAGCAGAAGACTCCTCCCCAAAACTAGGCCAGTCCTCTTCAGGTTTTTCGAGAAGGCGGAGAAGATATCTGTTATCTTCTGGCTTGGCGTCTTTGACTCCATAGTCGCCATCCCATACAACATATACAGGAATGCCTAATTGCCTAAAAATCACTAGGGGCCGGTCTATGTTTGCTTTCCCAAAACAAGGTATGACAGTTATTCCCCTACCATCAAGATCTTGATTCATTGATTTTGCGAACCCTAGAATTGCCGCCCGGTCGTCCTCGCCTTCAACCAGTACCACTACTTCAGCAAAGAATCCTTCCCCCATCCAAGGAGTCATTATAGATCGAAGGCGAGGCTGTAGAGTCTCAGATGTGTACTTTTCACCTTGTTTTTGCTTAGCACGCCATAGCTCATCTGCCACCTTTTCCATATTGGCTTTTCTGAGGCGGGTGGTCTGCGGTTTGCCGTCGGCAGAGGCTTTTTTTTGCAGCACGCGTATTTGGTCGAAGCGATCTAAACCGACAAATAATGGAGAGTGAGTTGTATATATGACTTGCGTATTCTTGGCAACACCAGGGATTGTGCCTGTTGCAAGATTCAACAACACTGAAGCCAAATGTCGTTGGCGGCTCGGATGTTGATATAGCTCGGGTTCTTCAATCGCCAGCACTAGGTTAGGTAGTTGGGGGCCCCTTGTTTCTGGATTTGTATCCTCCTCTGTCGATATTCTTTCTTCTGATATCGTTTGGGTCAATCGGACAGTGGTTAAGTGCTGAAGCATCGTGACAATAAATGCCCGCTGAAGGCCATGCCCAGTTCTTTCTACTTTGGATTCGTAATCATCTTCCCAAAGTCTTACTTGTGCTTGAGGCATGGGGATCGAGATGTCCATGAGTTCAGACCACTGCAAGACCACCTTCGCATCGGGGACATAAGACTGAAGGGTATCGGACAGGCCTTTTGATAGGTCTGTCAGTTCTTTGAGGCTTTCGGGCTCCATGAGTTCTCTGTACTGGTCTTGCGTGCGCTGTTTGAAATCAATAAGGTCTCTTCGATCCGCCAGCGCGCTGCGTACAACAAGATCCATGATTTCTGTGACCGAAGATCCTCGTCCTTCAGTTGCGTCTTCTGTCGCATCTCTCACAGCCGGCACATAGATGAACCGGGTATGCTGTCCCAATCGTCCGCTACCAACCTCAGTGAATCCAAAGAACTGCCCGTCATCTCGGAGAGGCGAACATTGTCTAGGGTTCTCATTCTCCCACTCTTCCAAAGAGTTGAGAGCCACTTCTGCGGAACGGGCTGCTGGCAGAGATGAGTACTCCTCTCGCGCACGAATCTCATTGTACTTCTGTCTCTTTTGCGTGGCATTGCCGGCGTTCCTGACTTCTGTGAAGTCAGGGTTCTGTAGTCTCATTCCGTGATAAGTGCCTGACTTGCCTTTCTCAGGATCAGAAAAAACTCGAACAACCGTTAGACTATCATTGTCGATGTAGGCCGAGAACAAGCCCTTTGCTTCTTCGCTAAGATCGGTATAGGTAACCGCTATCTCAATATTTTGAGTCAAGTCTTCTGAGTAAAAGTCCTCGGGCATCACTTTGGCCGATGGATTGTAGAATAGCTCTAGCGCGCTCAAGAATGAAGACTTACCTGAACCATTCCGCCCCACCAGTGCAGTAAGAGAATCGCAGGGTAGTGTCCCCATAAGAATAGACCGGAAATTCTTCACTTGGACTTCTTGAATCAGCATGGCCTCGCTTCCTCTGATGTGCTGCGTCTTAATGGTTGAATGACGAGCCAATAGATAAGAAAGAGTAATTCACCAAATATGTGGACGGACAGTCCATTAGCCAAGATACATCTACGCCCTCTGCACACCAAATTTCCGTAGTGCCTCACAATTATGTCAGCGTCTACCAGGTAATAGCGGGGTCTACCCTTACACACTGAAATCGAACGCAACCAAATGCCTTCGATTCATCCCAAAAGGCACCCAGCGCCCTGTCAAATCCTGCTTTACAGCGCTTGACCTCTCCGTCCCAAACAAGAACATCGATCAGAAACCGGTCAAAACCGACCGACGCCGCGTCACTGTCACCCCCCCAATCCGCAGGGCAATCGCGAACCTTACAGTACTCGGCCAAGTTCGCTCATTTCATTGGAATCACACCAAAATTTGGCGCCTTTCAGGCAAGACCAGCCTTGCATATAGCCTCTTTTCGCCCGGTAGTAGCGGGAAGCGCGCTGCTATCACGAAGTTCGCGATTGCCCTGCCCCAATCCTTTTCCCGCATTTACACAGCGCCGGATCACGGTTACAATGAAAACGCAACCGACCCGCACAACCAGCAAGCCGCGCCCTGGGAAGAGGAACAGGATTGATCGAAGAACAAAAAACTACCACCGAGGAGCCAGACGCAGCCAAAAACGAAGAGGAAAGCCAGGCCGGCGACGATCACGAAAAAGAAAAACCCCCGCGCCCTACCTATCTCTTCCTGATTCGCCACGGCGAAAACGCATGGACCGAACGCGGCGCGCTGGCCGGCCGCACACCCAGCGTCCCTTTGAACGAAAAGGGAAAGGAGCAGGCCCAACAGGTTGCCGAGCGTCTCAAGGACCAGCCCATCACCGCCGTCTACTCCAGCCCGCTCCTGCGCTGCTTGCAGACGGCCCAACCCCTGGCCGCCGCGCTGGACCTGCCCGTATCGGTCGAGCCGGGCATCCTGGAGGTCGATTACGGCGAATGGCGCGGCGGCGAATTGAAGGAGTTGGGCAAGCGGCCGGAATGGAGACTGGTTCAGGTCTTCCCGGGCGGCTTCCGTTTCCCTGGCGGCGAAACGTTGCGAGAGGTGCAGAACCGTGTCATCACGACCCTGGAGCGCATCCGCACAGAGCACCCGGGCGAGGTCATCGCCCTCTTCGCCCACGGCGACGTCCTGCGCACCAGCATGGCCTACTATCTCGGCACGCCGCTCGATCTCTTCCAGCGCATCCAGATCAGCACCGCATCGATCAGCCTCGTCGCCTTCCATCGTTTTGGACCAAGCATCCTGGCCATGAATGACAGCGGCGGTTTCCCTGTGATAAAGTTAGAAAGAGAAGACTGAGTCCCATCTGATGCGAACGGGTCCCCTCAGCGGCACCATGGGACTACAGGCATCCTGCTGGCACATGCCATAAACGCCAGCCACTGCACCCGTTACCGATCACCGGCCACCGGCATATGGAATCACAGTTTACCTTCGACTTCAATCCAGTTAGCGCTATCGTCGCCGACGCCGTCGGACGCCCCGGAAAGCGTACCTTCTTTCTGCAGGCCCGCCAGGGCGCCGACATGGCCACCCTCATCATGGAGAAAGAGCAGGTGGCCGCCCTCGCAACCTCCATTCTGCAACTGCTGGAGGAGCTCGAAAAGGAACGCGCCGACCTGCCGGCCGTCGAGGAAGAGACCGCCGCCCCCAGTCTGCGCGAACCGCTCGAGCCGGCCTTTCGCGTCGGACAGCTCGGGCTGGGGTACGATGAACGGCAGGACCTCATGGTCCTGATCGCACAGGCCGTACCCGACCCCGCCGCAGGCGAGGAGGAGCCGCCGGCCGGTCCGCCCAGTCCCGAATCGGTCGAAGACCCCGGCGACGATCCCAAGGCCCGCTTCTATGCAACGCGCGCACAGATGCGCTCCTTGAGCGAACATGCCCTGCAGGTCGTGGCCGCCGGCCGCCCGGACTGCCCCCTGTGTGGGCGCGTCATCGAGCCCGAAGGGCACTTCTGCCCGCGCACCAACGGCCACGCCTTTCCGCTGTCTGTTTAACTTGCGCCGTTTAACTAGCACTGTAACTGATCTGCACTGCTACTCTGCCGCACGCCCTGCCGCGCCGGCACCAACTGGACTACCGGTAGCATCCAGCTTGCCGCCACAATGGACAACGAAAAGACGGTCGAACAGCGGGTGCACAGTGAAGACAACAGCCGCGACCTGGAGCAAGACGGGCGCGGCGGCCCGGCCGCGACCGCCGACAGAGAGATACTGAGCGCGCTGGCAGAAGGCAAAATCGAAGAAAAAGGTCTCCTGCCCTACAGCTCCAAC
>JAPPKT010000285.1 GCA_028819675.1 Caldilineaceae bacterium
TCCCTTCGGACCCGCGGATTGAGGCGAAGCTGGGGATAAAGATCAAGAATATCGTCGCGGTGGCGAGCGGCAAGGGAGGCGTCGGCAAGAGTACGGTGAGCGTGAATCTGGCGGTGAGCCTGGCGCAGACGGGCGCGGTGGTTGGGCTGCTGGATGCGGATATCTACGGGCCGAACATCCCGATCATGATGGGCGTGGATGAGATGCCGCCGGTGGAGGCGGGCAAGCTGATCCCGGCCGAGGCGCATGGCGTGCGGATTATGAGCATGGGCTTTCTGCTGCCGCCGGAGCAGGCGCTGATCTGGCGGGGGCCGATGCTGCACAAGGCCATCCAGCAGCTGTTCACCGACGTGCGCTGGGGCGAACTGGACTATATGATCGTGGACCTGCCGCCAGGGACGGGAGACGCGCAGCTTTCACTTGCGCAGATTGCGCCGCTGACCGGCGGGCTGATCGTAACGATGCCGCAGATGGTGTCGGTTGCGGATGCGCGGCGCGGCGCGGCGGCTTTCGAGCAACTGGAGGTGCCGATCCTGGGCGTGATTGAGAACATGAGCGGGGAGGTCTTTGGCAGCGGCGGCGGCGAGACCGCGGCCCGCGAACTGGGCACGGACCTGCTGGGCGTTGTCGCCCTGGAGGCCGAGATCAGCGCGTCGGGCGACCGGGGCAGGCCGATCGTTGCGGCCAACCCCGCAGGCGCGGCGGCGCGTACGTTCGGTGAACTGGCGCAGAAGGTGATAGCGCAGTTGCGTGCGGTGTCGGGGGGGAGTCAACCGCAGCTGAAGATAGTTTGAGACTGCGGTTTTTAGTCTTTGTGGACCCGCGTGGAGGGGGAATCGAAACCCCTTAATGATCCACGAAGTGCACGAAGGAGCACTTGGAAACCTGAACAGTTGGTAGCATCTGGTATAGAGAGGGAAACACACCCGGTGGACGTCGAGGAGGTTGGCGTCCGCCGGGTGTGCTCTTGGAGGTGAGAGAGGGAAACGAAACCCTTACTGCAGCGCGTTTACCTCTTGAAGAAGCTCAAGTGTTCCTTGCACGTCATCCAGATCGGTCAGGTCGATGTCGGGCGTGTTGACGTCGGCGAGGGGCAGGAGCCCTTCGGCGGTGGTCGGAATGCCGGTTACGAGGGGATATTCGTTGGTCTGCTCGGAGAAGTAGGTCTGGGCTTCGTCCGAGAGCAGGAAGGCGACTAAGGCCTCGGCTGCGGCCTGGTCCTTGGCGGTGTCGAGGATGCCGACACCGGCCACATTGATCATGGCGCCGGCGTCACCGGCGGCCGGGTGGTGATTCCTGGCCTGGAAGCCGGGATCTTCGGCGAGGAATCTGTAGAGATAGTAGTGGTTGACGAGGCCGAGCACGACCTCGCCGCGGCCAGTGGCTTCGACGATGGGCGTGTTCTTAGCGTAGATCTGCACGTCGTTGGCGATCATGGCTTCGAGCCACTCACGAGCCCGGTCTTCGCCTTCAAGAACGCGGAGGGCGGTGACGAAGGCCTGGAAGCTGCCATTGGTGGGCGCCCAGCCGATCTTCCCCTTCCACTGGGGCTCTGTCAGCTCCCAGATGTCGTTGGGCAGTTCGTCCATGCCGACCATTTCGGAATTGTAAACGAAAACGCGGGCGCGTCCGCTGGCGCCGACCCAGTCGCCGCTACCGCTCTGGAAGCGGGGATCGACCCTGTCCAGGATCTCTGCGGGCAGCTGCGTGAAGCGGCCTGCCAGAGAGAGCGCGCCGAGGGCGCCGGCATCCTGACCGAAGAAGACGTCGGCGGGTGAGTTCTGTCCTTCTTCCATAATTGTCGCGGCCAGTTCGGCAGTGCCGCCGTAGCGCACGTTGACGGTGACGCCGCTTACTTCCTGGTAGCGCTCAAGCAGAGGGCCCACCAGATTTTCGTTGCGGCCTGAGTAGACGGTCAGTTCCGCTGCTGCTTCGGCGATTCCCATTTCCGCCGGCGCCTGAACCGGCGCACAGGCGGTCAGGAGCAGGCCGGTCAGAAGAACCAGAGTAAACTGCAACTTGCCGATAACCTTGACGAACATGCAAGACTTCTCCTAGTCTTAGATGTTTTGGGCACGCCTTTGCTCAGGAAGGCGAGTCTTCGAGCCGATCTGCGTTCCGTCCGGATCGGAGTTGCCAGACGGGCCTGTAAACAGGTACGCGCTGGCAATGTCATTGGCAATGCCGCGCGCCACAGAAGTCTAGCACAAAAAAGGGCGGAAATTCGGCGAAAATGGAAGCAGTTTTTTGCGGCAGCAGTAAAGCGAGGTGTTAAGGACGGTTCACTGAGGAGTTAACTTGCGTTGCGCCAAAAGCGAGGAGTGAGTAAAGAGAAGTGAGGAGAGAGAAACGGCTTTGCTCTCCTCACTATGGTTTGTGAATTGACTGTGGCTGAATTGTAACGCTCTCAGTGACCCCCAGCCGGCTAATTTTGCGGCGGCGACGGCGGTCAAGCCGGGGTGGGAGCGTGGACGGAGTGGGAGAGCAGGCGGTATTGGGGGACGCGCTCGATGGCGGCCGATGCGCGGCAGCTAAGTGGGTTGGCGAATTCGGACTCTTCGGCGAGGACGAAGAGCTCGTGGACGATGTCGTCGCCGTTGGAGCGGAAGCGGCATGTCCAGACGTCGTCTTCGTTGCCGGCTTCGAGGAGGGAAAAGGCGTCGAGCGACTGCTGGTGGGTCTCGGCGCGCAGGTAGTATTCGGCGGCCTGGACTGGGGCCTTATAGCAGGAGCGGCCGCGGTAGTGGTCGAGGGCGTAGACGTCGCCGGCGTTGTAGGAGTCGACGATGGGCAGGGCATCTTCGGCGCTGAGGCGGCCGTAGTAGAGGCCGTGGGGCAGGACGATCATGGTGGCGGCGAAGCGATGGCCGCCGGTGTGGGTGGTCTGCCAGACCTGGTCGCCGGCGTAGGCGGCCATGGTGAGGTAGACGGGGACGCCGAGTGTGGCGCAGCAGCGGTCGCGGCTGCCGTTGGTGCAGACGAGGAAGAGGGGCTCGTCGTGCTTGTGGGCGGCGTAGCGCGCGGGGTCGGTGCGCATTTCGGTCACCATGGCGGGCAGGTCCATGGCGGCGAGGTCGGTGAAGTCCTGCAACTCGAAGCGATAGAGTGCGGCCACGTCCTCCTGGGAGAGGCCGATGAAGAAGCTGGTGGCGGAGCCGTTGCGGGATTCGCCGCGTTTGATGAGCTGGAGGCGGGCGCCTGGGGTGTCGGCGACGGCCTGTGCCAGGTGTGCTTTGAGCGCGTCGTCGAGCTTGCTCTCTTCCATGGCTTTGGCGCCCCAGACGGCGGGGTATTCGAGTACAAACCAGACGTCGGTAGCGTTGCCGGCGGTACCGTAGATGGCTTCACCGGAGGTAATTGAGAGTTGGGAACAGAATTGGCCCTGTGTCATTTTTTGTCTCCGTGAGGTTGGCGCTTTTCCGAATTTCTACCACGAACGGGCACGGGGCGCAAGTCAGGCGTTTTCGGCGGCATGGCGGGGGTCTGCTACCCAGAAGGCCATGAGCAGGACGCCGAGCAGGCCGGCAGCGGCGCTGAGAGCGAAGAGCCAGGTGTAGTTGACGGTGGCGAGCCAGCCCCCGAGGAGGGGGATGACTACGTTGATGGCGCCGATGATGGAGTTGGTGATGCCGACATAGGTGGGGCGCTGTTCCGGGCCGGTGAATTCCAGCACGATCATGAGGCCGGAGACGAAGGTGGCGCTGAAATAGACGCCGAGGAGGATGAAAACCAGGTAGTAGAGGAGCGGCAGGGCGGCGAGGCCGGCGATGACATAGCCCAGGGAGGCGGCAAGGCCGCCGAGCACGAGCGCGAGTTTGTGTCCTTTGCGGTCGGCGAGCAGCCCGAGCAGCAGGTTGCTGGCGGACTGGCCGACGAGGAGGGCGACGGTGTAGTTGCCGACAGTGCCGCCTGATACGTCCCACTTGCTGATGGCGGCCGCGGTGACGAATGCCATGCCCATGCCGCTGACGGCGAGGAGGCCGCGGGCGATGAGGAAGCGGCGAAAGTTCTGATCGCGGCGCAGGATACGGCCGAGCCTGGTCCAGATGCGGAGGCGGTTTTCGGCGGTACGCGGGACCTTGCGCACGGGTTCGCGGGTGAGGGCGAGGACTGCCCAGCCGAGGAACATAAGGATGGTCGCCAGACCGAAGAGGAGGAGAAAGTTGTTGGGAAAGGACAGGGTGGCGAGAATGCGGCTGCTGCCGAGGGCGCCGAGCGCGCCGGTGATGCCGCCGACGAACATGGTTACGCCCATGAGGCGGCCGCGGCGGGTGGCGGGAAAGCAGACTGCGAGCAGGTCCTGCCAAGCGGGCGCGATGACGCCGGCGCCGAGGTTGTAGATGGCAAATGCGAGAAAGAAGAGGCCAAGTGCCCAGGCGGGCGAGCGGACCGCGAGGAGCGTTGTTGCGGTGAGCAGGATAAGCGGCAGGCGCTCAAGGAAGAAGCCGAGATTGATGAGCCAGGGCTTTTTGCGGTCGGTGCGTTCGATAGTGCCGGCAGTGAGGAGTTGGGGGAAGAACCAGCCGCCGTTGGCGATCATTGCGAGCAGGCCGAAGAAAAAGGGGTTGTCGGTCAGCCTGCTGACGAAGAAAGGGAGGATGGTGGTTGGCGACATGAGGCTCTGTGCGAGCAGGAAGAATGCGCCATCAATGACGTGTACGTTGAAGTTCCAGTTATAGTTGCGCCACACCTCGGCCTCGACGTCCTCATCGGAGCGGACGGCGGCGGGCAGGTCAGCCTGCAGCATGCGGCGCACCATGGCGATGGCGAACCGGCGGGCAGGGATTATAGTTCCGAGCATTGGGACGGCAGTGGTCAGTGGATAGTGGTCAGTTAACACTGAAGTATAGGCGGGTTGGGGCTGCTGCGCTACTTTGTGGGGGTGTGTATAATTGTGCCGTGGACTCCTGCAGGGTAGGGGCAGAGGGCGGAGAAGCTGATTCCTACACGACAGATGGAAGCGGGTGAGAACTGTTATGCTGACTCTTGTTGAGAAGGTGGTTTTTCTGGTTGCGGTGGCGGTGTCGATCTATGTGAGTTTTGTGCAGTTCCGGCGCGTTTATGATGTGGTGCGGCGGGGGGCGGGGGAGCTGCCGACGCGGGGTGAGGTTGCGGGGCGG
>JAPPKT010000430.1 GCA_028819675.1 Caldilineaceae bacterium
GAATGTTGCCGTCGGGGTCCGTCGTCTTCAGCGACCCTTCCGGCACATGGTCGTAATTGAAAGCCCTCTCCACCTTCACATCCTCGACCAGAATCTCCGCCCCCTCCGCGCGCAGCAGCTGATAGGTCTCCTCCAGATTCTCAACGATGAAGCCCAGGTGAATGTACTCGCCTTCATGCGCAATGGGCGGCCTCTCCTCACCTACATATTGGATGAGCGTCATATTGACCGAGCCGTCCGAAAGATAGCATCCCGGCGGGAATCCCTCATCATATATGTAGCGCAAAAACTTGAGCCCCAGTATCTTCCCATAAAACGCCCGCGACCTTTCCAGGTCTTTCGTTCTCAATGCCACGTGGCGCAAGAAAGCCATATCCCCCCTCCCTTCCTAAGTCCATGCCTTGATGCCGCGTCCCCAGATCCTGGGCAAATCCCCGCTCTCCAGCATCATGTCCAGGGGCGACTCCTGCATATCAAATGGTAACTGAATCCGCACACCCCCTCGCCGCCTCGACGCATACGCCGCCATCGTCATCGACAGCGCCAGCCGGCCCGCGCGTCCGCAGGACGTTGATTCGCGATTCTCTTCCAGGCCGGCCACAACCTCCCCTATCGCCGCCGCCCAGGGGTCATTCTCCCGCGTCGGCACCGGCGCGCCATCACGAAACCCGGTCTCACCCGGCTGATCATGTCTCCAGTAACGTACCCGTGGCCGCCAGCCCTTACAGACCCTTGCCTCAATACGTCCCTCCGTTCCCTCCCATACAAAGCTTTCATCCCGATAATTCGTATAACCGCCGTAAGTCAGTTTGCCCCGCACGCCGTTGGCAAAGCCCACCAGCGCAAACAGGTCCTCTCTGCCCTGGTTGCGCTCGACATCGCGCTCCAGATCAGCGAAAAGCCACTCAGGTTCGCCGCCAAACATGCAGAGCGTGTCAAAGCTGTGTGTTGCGTTGTGCGTCAACTCGCCCAGATCGCCGATCGCCCGCACCTCTACGCTGAGCAACGCCCCGATCGCGCCCTCCTCGATCAGTTCCTTGATATGCAGATAGTTCGCTTCGAACCGCATCGTGTGGTCCACAGTCAGTCTGACGCCTGCCCGCTCACAGGCCCCGACCATCCTGTCGGCCTCACCCAGGTTCATAGCCATCGGCTTCTCGCAGAAGATGGCGCGCACACCCGCCTCCGCACCGGCCAGAGTCGGTTCAACGTGCTGATGGTTGCGCGTGCAGACACTGAGGATGTCCAGCTCCTCCTTCGCGAGCATCTCGACGTAATCAGTGTATCGCCCCGCCGCGCCCCACGCATCTCCAAAACTCTCCAGTGCCTCCGGCACTATGTCCGCCGCCGCCACCAGCTCAACCCCACCCGTCGCCCTGTACTCACCTGCATGAGCGCGCGCAATGTGGCCGCAACCGATAATCCCCGCCCTGTATTCCCCCATTCAACCCTCTCCGCAACGCCTCGCCTGCCTCCGCGCCTCTTCGCGTGCCTTCGCGGTTCAAAGAAAAGTGTTCTTCGCGGTCCTTCGTGGCCCTTCGTGGCCCTTCGTGGACAAAAAGGTGTTCTTCGCGGCCAGCCGCCCTCACACCGCTACCTGCCCCCGATAAATCGTGATCGCCTCCTGCTCGCGAAATCCCAACTTCTCATACAGCGGCAGCGCCCTCGAATTTAGACTATCCATATCCAGTTCAACACGCTCGAACCCGTTTTCCCGCAGCCGGCCCATCGCCTCCACCATCAGACAAGCCCCCAGCCCTCGCCGTCTGAACTCCGGACGGACGCCGAGAATGTGAAGATGCGCGAGCCCCTCTTCCTTGGGATTGAGACTCGGCGCGCAATGACAGATACCGGCGAAAACCCCGCCCGACTCCGCCACAACGCTGATCTCTTCTCGAAATCGCGGCGAGTCAGCGTGCCGGCCCCAGCTCTCCTCCGAATACGAAAACCCGCCCCAATGGTCGGAAAACGAAGCGTTGAAAGCCGCAATCCACGCCGCCGCATCCCCAGAACGGTAGGTCCGCAGCGACATCCCCTCAGGAACGCGCCCTTTCGACCTCAATGCCCTTGGCGCACGTTCCAGCTCGCAGCCCATGATCACGAACGTCCGCACCGCCCGGAAACCGGCCCTGCTCAACCCAGCCGTGACCTCCCCGTCCTCACGCAACCCCCGCGCCTCGAACTAGCAAACAGCGGACGCCCCCCGCCTAGCCGCAAACGACCGACCCCGGGAGCCAGACAGCCCAGCCTGAACGATCCCGTCGACCGCAACCGTCCCCCGCTTCCCCGGATCCACCACCCAGTCAAGCATCCACGACGAATCGGACCCAACCGGATAGACCGTCACGCAGGCATCGACCGCACCGCTCTCTCTAGCGACAAGCACCAGCCGCTCGACCTCCGCCAAACGGCTCCCAAGTCGACTGCGCACCTCATCACGCGTCAATCCGCGCTCAAGTCCGAGCGGATAACGTGGTGCGAACGCGTACAACGGAAATACGTCTCCCGCCTCGGGCCCCAGCGCACGCGCCGCGCCGTCATGGGAGTCGGCTCGCGCGAATAGTCCCCCAAGGGCCGCCAGGTCGCGGTCGCAATACTCCCGAAAGCAGCCCTTCACTCTCGTTCTCCTACAGGGTCCTCGGCCAATGCAAACAACTGCCCGAAACCACTCTGTCTCTGGACCCGTCCACCCAGCCGCAGCGCCTCCCACATCGTAACCTGGTTCGCCGTCAATACCGGCTTGCCCACCGCACTGTCCAACTCAGACAGGAACGCCACCGTATGCAAGGCCGTATCGGGAACTAGAATAGCTTCAGCATCTGCGTGGTCATTCGCCCGCACGAAGTCGATAACCTCCTCTCCACCGACCTCACCGACCTCGACCGCAGTCCAGATACCCAGGCTGCCCAGATGCACCACTTGGATGCCGCCCTCGCCCAGAAACGCGACGAATTCGGTCGCCAGATCCTCCGGATAGGTGGCGGCAACCGCGACCCGCGTGATTCCCAGTGCCTGTATGGATTTCACAAAGGAAAGTGAAGTGCTGGAGGCAGGGACCCCCAGATAGTTGCCTAGCTGACGCGCCTGTTCCTCAGCCCCGGCCAGCCCGTAGACAAAGCTGCCGCTGGTGCACGCCCACATGCACAAATCCACGCCGCGCGTCCTCAACGCCGCCGCGCCGGGCTCCAAATGGTCCCAGTCCCCCGTGCGCCGGCAGTCTTCGACAGTGTGCAGGTCGACCGCATCAGTGTGGACGACGGCAACCTCCACCGGCGGCTCCAACCTCGCCGCCATGTTGGGGTAATCGTCCTCGGCCGAGTGCAGCGGATAGAGAATGCCAATGCGAAGCATGTCAGTCCACGATTGAAAATGCCATCCGCTGTTGACCCCGAACCCCCGGCCGCTACGATTCTACAGCGCGGCTTCCACCGAAGAGAGGCTATCGTTCAGCGCCTCAATCGCGCAATCGAGCTGCTCCTGCGTGATCACAAGCGGAGGCGACATCTTGAGCACGTTGTGGTAAGAGCCCCCGTAATTCGTCGAGATGACGCCCCGCTGCAGCAGACCGTCAACCACGCGCGCGCCCTCCTCCGTCGCCGGTTCACGCGTCTCCCGATCCCTGACGAACTCCACACCCACCATCATGCCCACCCCGCGCACCTCACCGATCAAATGGTGCTCCTGCTGCAGCTCCTGCAGCCGCGAAATGAAGTAGTCTCCCAACTCCGCGCCGCGCTCAACCAGGTTCCTCTCCTCAATCTCCGCCAGCGAAGCCAGCGCCGCCGCACAGCCCACCGGGTTGCCCAAAAAAGTGCTCGTGTGCATCATCGGCCCCCACGCGTCCGCCACCTCCTCAGACATGATCGTAGCCGAGATCGGAAAGCCGCTCGCCAGCCCCTTGCCCACCACCATAATGTCTGGCACAACGTCGTACTCGTCCATGCCGAACCAGTTGCCCGTCCGCCCGAACCCGGTGATGATCTCGTCGGCAATCAGCAGGATCCCGTGCTCGTCGCACAGCCGCCGCACCGTCTGCACAAACTTCTTCGGCGGCACAATCCAGCCCCCGTGCCCCTGAATCGGCTCCATGATGATCGCGGCCACGTCCGCAACGCCCGAGTCCGGCATCGTCAGCACATGCTCCAGGTACCCGCCGCTGCAGAAGTAGCAGTCGTCCCCGTCAGAATGCGTCGGACAGCGATAGGGATACGCGTACGGCACGTGCGTCGTATCCGCCAGCATATTCTGGAAAGGCGCCCTGTAGTAGTTCTGCGAAGAGACCGACAGCGCCCCCGTCGTCTTGCCGTGAAACCCGCCCTGAAAAGCGATGATCTTGTGCTTGCCCGTAAAGATGCGCGCCGTCTTCAGCGCGGTTTCCACCGCCTCCGCGCCCGTATTGGCGATATGCGACACCGACAGGTCGCCCGGCGCCCGGTCCGACAGCTTCTCCGCCAGCTCCACCCGGTTCCGGTTGGGGTTCACCCCGCCCTGGCTGTGCATCATCGTCTCCGACTGCTTCGCAATCGCCTGCACGATGCGCGGGTTGCTGTGCCCCGCCGTCGCCACGCAGAAGCCGGCCGTCAAATCCACATAGACGTTGCCGTCCGCGTCCACGATGTTCGCCCCGCGCGTCCGCTCCCAGAACACCGGCGTCTGGCCCCGCGGAATCACCGAGCTTGTCGGCGGCTCCACCTTGCTGAGCCGCTCCGTCAACCTAATCGACTCCGGTCCCGGCGGCGGCGTCACCATCGCCGGCAGCGCCGTCCCATCCTCCAGTGCCTGCAGGTCTGCATTCGACGAGTAATTCTGCATTCTGTATCTCCTCTGCATCAGTGCCTGGGCGGCCTGCCCTTTCCGTCAAAATTACGACGGCTTGGGTGGTGCATTCCTAAACGGGGGTGAACTCTCATATACCTCCGGCAGCAACGAAAACAGGGCCAGTCCGCGACCTACTCTGAGACAGGAAAAGAGCCGCCACTGACTACTAACTACTGACTACTAACTACTGCAGTTCCGGGCGGTGGGGGGGGATGGGGCCCCCCCATTTGGGGGGGGGGGGGGGCGCCCCCCCCCCCCCCCCCCCCCC
>JAPPKT010000576.1 GCA_028819675.1 Caldilineaceae bacterium
GGGGGGGCCCCCCCCCCCCCAACGCCCCCTCTCCTACAACACGCCTCGTCGACCTTGTGTCGTCATTGGTGACAAGAGCCCAATTGAAGGTGTTTCGCCAGACCGCGTCCCGCCAGTCCCATTTAATCCCAGTAGGGGCAGTCCCAAGGCCTACCCTTTGCATTCCTCAAAGCCTGCTACAATTCCAGCGCCCACTTGGCAATGATTCCCCGCCAGACTGTTCCCACTCCAAATCTGGGATTCACCCTGCTTTCTCAGGTGTGGGCCCCGAAGGGTAGGGAAGGCAAGAGCAAGGACATCTGACAAACCTGCTAGTAGCGTGTCCTGTGGGAGGCAATGGTCGCAGTTCCTGGATTGGGTGAACGAATTCTCGCGTCGGCTGGCGAAGGCGCACGCTTAGTCGCCAGTCGGATACTTCAGGAGGCGGCCGACTGTTTGGCGGCGTGCCTCTGATCGGGTCCTCTGTAGGATCACACTTGGAATCAATCGCCCGAGCGATTCTGAGGCTTGGCAAGACGTGGGAAGACGGGCCAAACACAGATAGGAAAGAGAGACCAATTGGATTCAGGTACGTGCCCTGTGCTTGTCGGAGCCCGCTACAGAGTCTCTCGCGAAAGTACGGCGCCTGCCTTCTGCGTTGGCAGGACTCTTGAAGAGCCCGCCGAGCCGCCGCTCGGGTACAGGCAAGACCATACCACTGAGTAACGCGGCAGTGCACTTGCCGCGAGGTCGATCCTCTGGTGTGAATGGCCTCCACACTTCGACTTCGGTTCAATATTAGAGTCTGGGTGGGGGCTATCCCGCAACGATGCCAACAAGAGTCATTGCAACGACGGCAATAAGAGTGAGCAGGATCATTAGCGCAGCCCACCCGCCGAAGAGTATAGTTGCGAACCTGAAAGAGTTGGGACGGTTATTGTCCTGGGACTCTGAAGCGGATCGCACAGTGGCAGACGCTTCCTCCCCAGCCACTGCTGTTTCTGTCTGAACGGTTTCTTCTGCCACCCTCTTTCTCCTGTAGCAATTGGGTTGGATCCCACAAGGATCTTGAACCTTGCGGACGGTTAAATGGTGTAGTCGGCCTCACAGGGCAAGCAGCCAGCAATATGGCCGCTCTCCCTGTCCGACGGCCGCCGGTCCCGAGGCCGGCTTCCTTTCAGTGCCGGCTTCCTTCCGGTGACGGCGAGATTATAGCACGAGACAGGACTATCCGCACGATTTCCGGCGCTAGAGACGGCGCGTTACAATGTGACCTCAAGTGGATGGCGTGGTTACCAGGGAAGGAGATGAGTTCGATGGAATACCGGACCTTTGGACGTACCGGATTGCGAGTTAGCATTGCCGGGATGGGAGCGGGCGGGCCCAGCAGGTTGGGCAGAAATACTGGACGAAGCGCAGAAGAGTCGATTGCGGTGGTCCGGCGCGCTTTGGAACTGGGCGTAAACTATATTGACACAGCGGAAGCCTACGGCACGGAAGAGATTGTCGGCAAGGCGATTCGGGACTTCGACAGGGACAGTCTGGTCGTTGCGACCAAGAAAAACGCATTCCGTGAAGGCGAACCGGTTCCTTCCAAAGACTTTGCCGCAGGCGTCGAGTCCAGTCTGAGGCGACTTGGCGTGGAAACGATCGACGTCTTCCACTTTCATGGTGCAAGGCTGGAACAATACCAGCATATCTGCGATGAACTGGTGCCTGTTCTCCAAAGAATGCGTCAGGCAGGAAAGATACGCCATCTGGCGGTCAGTGAACACTTCGCCTCAGACTTTGAGCACGCACTCTTGCAGCAGGCCATCGAAGACGATCTCTTTGACGTGGTGATGGTGGGCTTCAATATCCTCAATCAGACTGCCAGACGAAATGTACTGCCTGCCACCAGAAGAAAGGGGATCGCGACGGAATGTATGTTTGCCGTGCGGCGTGCTTTCAGCAACCCGGCACGGCTGCGGGAGATTCTGGTCGATCTGCGTCGAAGCGGCGAAATTGACGCTGATGCTGTGGACTTGTTTGAGCCGCTGGATTGGGTTTTGGAGGAGAGTGACGCCAAGACACTGCCGGAGGCGGCTTACCGATTCTGCCGGCACGAGCCTGGCATTGACGTTGTGCTCACCGGTACCGGGAATATCCGGCATTTGGAGGAGAATGTAACCTCGCTATTGAGACCCCCGCTGCCGGAAGAGGTTGTCAAGCGACTGAGAAAGATTTTTGGACGAGTTCACTCGGTCAATGGCAGCTAGCTCACATCTGCGGTACTTCTTGGCAGTTCAGTCTAGAATCTCGATTGTTCCACTGCTCCCGTCGACACGAACCGTCTGTCCGGTCTGCAGACGTTCGGTGGCTCGGTCGACACCTGCGACGGCGGGGATTCCGTATTCGCGGGCGACGACGGAGCCGTGAGTCATCATGCCCCCGACTTCCATCACCAGACCGCCGGCGGCTAGAAACAGAGGCGTCCAAGAAGGATCGGTGCCCGGACAAACGAGGATTGCGCCGGGTTCGAGCCCTGCTTCGAGCGGATTGAACAGGACCTGCACTGTTCCTTCTACCGTGCCGGGGGAAACGCCCGATCCGGTGAGGAGGTTGGCGTCTGCGCCTGCTTCAGGAGTGATGCCTGCATAGAAGGCGGTTCCGTCACTGAGGAGTAGCCGGGGAATTGGCTGACGCCGGCTTTCGTTCTGTTCAGCCAGTCTCCTCGCCCGGATCAGCCTCTTCCAGTCTCCCGGCGCTCCCATCGCCAGTGCTTTCAGTTCTCGTACTGTCATATAGAACAGGTCGTCTGGCTGCTCCAGGACGCCGCAGTCTTTCAACTCCTGCCCGCTATCCAATAGAGCCTTGCGTAGAATGCCGGAAATCCGCACCATCGTAAATTTGGGACTTTCGCGAAGTCCGGCCAGAAGGCGCACACGTTTGGCTAGTAAACGCACCAAGCGGCCTGCTAATGGTGTTCCCCAGACTCTGGTTGAACTGTCCGCCAACCTGTCTATCGCTTTGAGGGCGTCATCCTTTCCCTTTTCGAAAACGCGGTCAGGCGCTCGACTTTCGTCTTCAATTGACAGGTAGCTCTGCAGCGATCTTACAATCGAGACCGGCTGGTCTCGCCAGCGAACCCTTCCTATGTCGAGCTCGGCGACCCCGCGCATTCCGTAACGATTCAGAAACTCTTCCAGCGCTCTTTGGATAGTCGGAGGGAGAGTCCCGGCCTGGAAGTCGCTGGCAATGGTCTCGGCGTCTTCTGCCTGAAACGAATCTGATAAGGCAGCATCATCGCGTATCCGACCGGCCAACCGCCACAGTTGCAAGTCCATCTCGGTGGTGACGTTGTTGGACAGGCTGCGCGTAATCTCAAGCGCCATCTCAGGTTGGATATCCCGATCCGAATGAGACAAAAGAGAAGCGATTTTTGAGAGCAGGCCAAGTGATGCATAGCCAACGATGATGGGAGGAATCAGTCTCGGTAGGAGGAAGGGAAACTGGGCATTATAGCTGAGCCACTCCAGGAGTTCGACGCGCTCGGCGAGCGTGCTCGTCTTGTCTGTTCTCTCCGTGACGGAAGCGATGTGTTTTTCTATGTCCCTCTGGACAATGTGTACGTGGGCTTCCGGGTCAAGAAAGGCCCCTCTTGCTGACCTCGAGACGCGGAGAAGGAACGGTGCGGCAGCGGCAATGAAGCGACGACTGACCGCGGCGCGTTGGAATTGGGGTTCCGCTACCAGGTCCCGGATAGACTGCGCGGCACCGGGTTCCACCATTGGGAGGACCCTGCGGAATATGAGGCGGCCAATGGGGCTTTGCAGGGCGCCTGTCACTCTTATCCAGGGACGCTCGGCCGCGGAGTAAAGGAGCTCCTGATCATAGAGCGTTGCATCGTTGGCGAATATCTGGGCGATGCCGGCGAACATACCGCGCAGCATGTCCAGCCCGAGCGGCGTAAGGGGGCCCAAAACCCCCTGAATGGCGCCGAGTGAGATATATACCTGGCGGTCTGTGTCCAGTGGGGAGTGAGGCACGGGAAACAGTGAGGTGATGGGCCGGGACTGGAGAAGATAGAGTTTCCCATCGAGGAAGGCCCATTCGATGTCCTGGGGGTCACCGTAATAATCGGCGACATTTCTACCCAACGCGGTCAGCTGGATGATCTGTTCGTCGGTGATGGCCTGTTCTCGGCACGCATCCGTTGATTCTGTGGTGACCCCGCCTGCAGCCTGCCCTATGATGGTGGTTGACTTGGCTCCGAGTTCCCTCAGGATGATCCTGTCGGTGTCGCTGTCGACGACGAAATGGTCGGGTTCGACGTGCCCGCTGACGAGGGCTTCACCGAGGCCGAAGGTGGCGTCAATCACTGTTTCTGTGCGCCGGCCGCTGAGCGGGTTTGCTGTAAAGAGTACACCCGCCGTGTCGCTCTGGACCATCTCTTGTACCACTACCGCAAGAGAAACGTTGGACTGGTCGATGCCGTAGCGGGCCCGGTAGGCAATGGCGCGTGCGGTCCACAGGCTACTCCAGCAGTTGACGACGGCGCGAAGCAGGGCTTCGTCCCCGATAACGTTGAGGAACGTGTCCTGCTGGCCGGCGAAGGACATGCCTGGAAGGTCTTCAGCCGTAGCTGAGGAGCGCACCGCAACCGGGGGGCGACCCATAGCTCCATACGCTGCAACAATCTGTTCCGAGATCTCGCTCGGCGTTTCGCTGGCCTGGAAGCGCCGTCGTATGCTGTCGGAGAGAGCTGCCAACGCGGCCGGGTCAACAGTGTCGACGGCAGCCATTTCAGCCGCGAGCAAGTCGCTGAGTCCGGCACGTTCCACAAAGACCTCGTAGCCGTCGGTGGCAACAATGAACCCAGCAGGTACTGGAAAGCCGGCTAGGGCCAGTTTTGTCAGGTTCAGCCCTTTCCCGCCGACGCGGGATAGAGTCAGACCCTGTGTAGCCAAGGGCAGGCAGGTTGAAGAAAGCCTGTCGGAAGATCTGACTGCGGAAGAAGGCACGAGGATGACAAGTCCTTTCGGTGTGCGACCAGGCTTCACGGGATAGCAGCGGTGCAAATGTATGGGAGTATAGAACAGCAGTGTAAGCGACAGAGTTTGATTTGCCCAAGTAGGTAGAATAAGAAAGTCCATTTCTGCGGCTAGCTCGGTCAAGAGGTGAGGTATGAAGGGGTGGCTGATAAGGTTTGCCTTCTCTTTGAGAGATACAGAAACGCTGCAAGCCTTACCCCTGCCGCCGCCTTCACTGTTTGGGGGAAGGCCAGCGTTGCGCCGCGGGAAGACATGGTTGCACTTAGCCCAAACTTAGCAACAGAGGGTATCTGACGGGAGGCGCTGTTGAGTCGTGCCCCCGCACAGGAAGGCAAGAAAGACGGATCACGCAGAACAGCCGTGGAAGTGGTCAGTGGTCACACGACCGCTCTCTGGGGGCAAACTAAGGGCAGTGAAGTGATTCCAAACGCGAAGAGATCGCAGTCAGTGTTCCAGACCGGAATCCGGGACATGCAGGCTAAATTGCCTTGAACGGTGTTGACGAGTTTCTGTGATATTAGTATGCTTATTGAGTACCTCTTACCTCTTCCCTTTCACAAAAGGAGTGCTCGATGTCACGGGAGAATGAACGCGTGGGAAACCAGGTGGACGTTCAGGTAGTTGGCGATTCTCTTACCGCATCTGAAGAGATTCTGACGGACGATGCGCTGGCGTTTGTCGCGGAACTGCACCGGAAGTTTGATGCCCGGCGCCAGGAGCTGCTCGCAGCACGGGCGGCGCGGCAGGCTCGAATTGACGCAGGCGAAACGCTGGGCTTCCTGGCTGAAACTGAGGAGGTTCGCAACGGCGAATGGCAGGTAACCGACACGCCAGACGACCTGCAGCGGCGCTGGGCCGAGATCACGGGGCCGGTCGATCGAAAGATGGTGATCAATGCTCTGAATTCGGGCGCGGATGTGTTTATGGCAGATTTCGAGGATGCTAACTCGCCAACGTGGGCGAACTGTGTGGAAGGGCAGCTGAACCTTTACGACGCCGTGCGGGGAACGATCCGGTTGGAGGACGAGGCCAGGGGGCGGGTTTACGAGCTCAATGATGAAACCGCGACGCTGCTAGTCAGGCCGCGAGGCTGGCACCTGGTGGAGAAGAACGTATTGGTGAACGGAGAGCCGATCTCGGCCAGTCTGTTCGACGTGGGCCTGTATGTCTTTCACAACGCGGTTGAGCGGCAGCAGCGAGGCAGTTCGTGCTACTTCTATCTGCCTAAACTGGAGAGTCATCTGGAGGCGCGGCTGTGGGCAGAGGTGTTCACGCACGCCGAAGAGGCATTGGGTATTCCTCACGGCTCATTCCGAGCGACTGTTCTGATTGAAACAATTCTGGCTGCGCTTGAGATGGAGGAGATTCTCTACGAACTTCGAGACTATTCGGCGGGACTGAATGCGGGGAGATGGGACTATATTTTCAGCGCGATAAAAAAGTTCCGCGACAATCCTGACACAGTGTTGCCGGAGAGGGCGCAGGTTACGATGACAACACCCTTCATGCGCGCATACACGGAACTTCTGGTGCGTACGTGCCATAAGCGGGGCGCACACGCGATTGGCGGCATGGCCGCATTCATTCCCAGCCGGCGGGATCCCGCTGTCAATGAGGAGGCGTTGGCAAAGGTGAGGGCGGACAAGGTGCGTGAATCCGGCGACGGTTGCGACGGGACCTGGGTCGCACATCCTGACCTTGTGCCGCTGGCGCGGATGATTTTCGAAGAGGCGACCGGCGGCGCACCGCACCAGAAGCACAAGATGAGAGAGGATGTTTCGGTAACGGCGGAGCAGATCTTGGATGTCGGCGTTCCGGGGGGCACGATTACGGAAAGCGGGCTCCGAACGAATGTAGACGTTGCACTTCAGTATCTGAACGCGTGGTTGCTCGGTGTCGGCGCAGCGGCGATATACAATCTGATGGAGGATGCGGCCACGGCCGAGATTTCACGTTCACAAATCTGGCAGTGGATAAGGCACAGTGCAAAACTGGATGATGGGAGGCCGGTCACGCGCGGGCTGTACGAGCAAATCCGTGACGAGGAGCTGAAGAGACTTGGCGAATTCGGTCCTGGGCGTCTTGAGGAGGCGGGAGAGATTCTGGACAAGCTCATTTTGACAGACGATTTCGTTGAGTTCCTTACACTAATTGCCTACGATTACTTGACGTAACCTGACCGGCCCCTGTTGGGGATGCATACTAGGTTTGCCAAGTTCGGTACCTTGTGGCAATACTGGTAGAGTTAGAGTAACTTTCTTCGCGGAGATAACGACCAAGAGATGTCAACCGAAGGCCACGAGAAAATCCCTCTCGCTCTTCATAGACGGATGAAGGGCGCCCCGGGTGAGACGATGTATCTACTGTTACACGTAAGTGAAACCGGGCCGGCGCAGATCGCCGCAATTGAGAGGGCAGGATATGTCGTGCGGCACGAGACTTCGATCATTCCCTGTTACGCGGTGAGCGGTCCTGCACGGGGACTTCAGGCTTTGGCCAAAGAGGCCTGGCTCGACAGGGTCGAAGAGGACGGCACGGTTCAAACGATGAAGCAATAGTCATCACCCAAAGTGGGTCTGGTCGCGGTGAGGTATCTGGCAGGTACGGCCAATGCCCCGCATGTGTGCTTTTCCCCTTCAAATTTGACTCAACTTAGGCATTGGTCTCCTACAAGGTCTGTCTCCAGCTTAACAGCTGCCGCTGCGCATCTGTTGACCAACGAAGAGACTAGAAAATCAGCCTCCAGGACGATTCGCGTCTCTGGAGAGGCAGCGTGTTGCATGCAGGCAACTGCTGCACACGCCAATTGAATCGAGGCACTGCCTCGACTGTCTTGCCGGAGGTGGGCAAGGTTTTTTCAGGAGGAGTTTGGTCAATGTATTCGGAGAAAATCTCCGCCCATGTTCGGGACGCAGTCGAACAGGCCCGAATGGCAAGTGAAGATGTGCAGGTAATCGTCAGGTTTCATTCCGATGGCGGTCAACGGAGTATTGGCAGGCTGGCCGCAGGCGCAGGCACAATCAAGGTCAATCAAGAGTTCAGACTGATTACGGCGACGGCCCTCTCTCTTACGGCGCCGGCGTTGGACGAATTGACGGATTCGGACGATGTGGCGGAGATCTGGCTGGATGAGGCTGTACACATACTATTGGACGTTTCCACTCCACACATCAGAGCACCTCAGGTCTGGGAACAGCTGGGCAATGACGGGGAAGGGGTCACGATCTGCATAGTTGACACGGGAATCGACGCGTCGCACCCGGACTTTGCCGGTCGAGTTGGGCTGACTGCTGATTTCAGCGGGAAGGGTTCGGCTGTGGACGGCAACGGGCACGGTACCCATGTTGCTTCCACCGCGGCAGGAACTGGTGCGGCTAGCGGCGGGAAGTACATCGGCGTTGCTCCAGGAGCGACGATCATGGCGGCGAAAGCGCTCGCAGACAACGGCAGCGGCCGTATGAGCAATGTCATGGCAGGCCTGGAGTGGGCCGCTCAAAATGGAGCTGATGTCTTGAATCTGTCACTTGGCAGCAGGGGCAGCAGCGACGGCTCGGATGCGCTCAGCACGATGTGTAACGCCATCGTAGATATGGGCAAGTTAATGATTGTTGCCGCAGGGAACAGCGGGCCGCGTCAGAGTACGATCGGCAGCCCCGGAGCGGCTGAGAAGGTGATTACGGTTGGCGCGTCCAACGACCAGGACAGTGTGGCTCGCTTCAGCAGCCGGGGACCTACTGCAGACGGGCGGGTGAAACCGGATGTCGTCGCACCTGGAAGCAGGATAGTGGCTGCACGCGCGGCAGGGACTTCGGTTGGGCAGGTGGTAGACGATCACTATACAACTGCCAGCGGCACGAGTATGGCTACGCCCCACGTGGCTGGTCTGGTTGCCCTGATGCTTAGGGCCGATACAGGCCTTGGGCCGGCCGAGATCAAGAAGATGCTGATGGCCACAAGCGTCGATATTAACAGTTCCGAGTATGGCCAAACCGAAGCCGACAAGTATATTCAAGGCGACGGCCGCGTAGATGCCTTGACGGCGGTGCAGTTCGCGGGATCCGGCGAGCAACCGCCGCCACACAAACCATCCCTTCCTGTCCCGTCTCCTCCCTCTCCCAGCCCGAGTCCGCCGATCGGCTGTATGGCGGCCCCACTGAAATTGCTCAGGCTAATTTAACCCAGATTGAAAGAGTCGAACATTGCCATCCGGCGGGCTATGCCTGGCTCGGTGTCCTGCCGCGCCTTCCCTGAATAGGCATTGAACTGCCGCCAAACATTTGCCCGATGGGCGAATCAGACCACGTTGCTGCCAGCTCGCAGCAAAGAAGATTCAGACCAGTGCTGTGTGGGAGATCTCTGGCAAATGCAAGTTTCACAACCCAGGGGCGGTGCGTTGGCAAGGCTCTGCCAGCCAAACCTGCACGCAGTCAGAATGGATGCCGTCCTTCGGCTGGCCTCGACGGAACCGTTTCCCCGGGGGTACGGCGGGCTGGCTGTCCGCCCTCAGAATGACGCAGACTCCTTTCTTTGCGTGGTCGACAACGAGGAGGAGTTTCAGGTAGAACTGACCGAAAAGGGCGCCCGGTGATCGGTCCGGCCCTGGATGAGGATCAATGGGCTGTCCTGCGGACGGCGGGACGTTCTGTCAAGGGCTGATGACTAGATGTGGCTTCGTCTGTTCATTGACACCGATCAGACTGGCGCAGTGGCTGATCTGCGGCTTCCCGCTAGTGATGTTGGCCGCGTTGTCGGCGAACGCAGCCAAGGCCAGGCCTTGGGTTTATCCTAAAGGGTTGCGCTCTACGAGAATTCTCCTGCTAAATTGAATGCGTGTTGGTCGCCAATGTGAGATGCCAGCCTCCGGATTCCTGGGATTGTTTCAGAACACAGTTGGTAACGACTCAGGCGAAATGAATTTCGTTTCCGAGGACGTCAAATGCCCTGACTTGAGATTTGGCCACAGGGGAATCTTCAAGCTGATCGAGGAAGAGAGTCCAGATCATCGTGTCAACGGGTGAGCCATCAGTGCCAAGGGCACGACGACGGAGCAGCGCCTCCTGCGCGAATCCCAGTTTGCTTGGGATGGCGGCGCTGCGAACGTTCGCCGGGTCGCAATGAATTTCGACACGATCTACTTTGTTTACCGCGAAGGCTACTTTCGTTAGAGCAGCAGATATTTCGGTTGCGAGCCCGCGATTGATCAGGTCCCCCCGAATCCAATACCCAATTTCAAGAGCGTTTCCGGTCAGGCGTTTGTGTAACCCGGTACCGCCCCAGACCTCCTCCTCGTCTGTCGAGAAGATTCCATAGGTGTAGTCGATATCCTGATCGAATTCGGCGCGCCAATTTCGTAGGAGATCGATCTTCTCTTCAAGGGTCGACGGTTCGTTTTTCGCCCAGGACATCCACTCCCGCAAATGGTCGACGCTCTGTGTTACCGCGTGCAGCAGGATTTCGGCGTCGGTTGGATGCCAGCAGCGCACGACAGCACGTTCGGTTTCGATGCGATAGGCAGGGCATCTGAACGGACGTTCCGCACCGCTACAGGTATCGAACGTCATGGGTGGCGAAAGTGAGAAAGTGTCATTCCTGCGAACCCTGACTTTCCCGGCCCGGTCCGGCTTCAGCCTGTGTTCCCCGCGACCACTCAACCGCAATCGGCTCCGGTTCCCTGCGCACGAAGACCAGCTTCTCCTCGCCTCCTTCCTCCTCGGTGGCGAAGTCAATCAGAACTTCGTCACCCGTCTTGTATTCAGCGCGCAGAAGGCGTTTGCTGAGTTCATTCTCAACTCGCTTTTGGAGAAGCCTGCGCAGAGGCCTGGCACCGTATTCTGCGTGATAGCCTGTGTCGGCAAGATGATCGCGGGCCTTTTCGGTCATTTCTACGGTGATGCCGATTTCGTCGAGGCGCTGTGCGATCTCTTCCATCAGCAGAGAGACGATATCGCGGACGTTTTCCCTGGTCAGCGAATCGAAAATGATTGTCTCGTCGATGCGATTGAGGAATTCGGGGCGGAAGAGCCTCTTCATCTCCTTACTGTATTCGCCCTGGGCGATCGCGCTTTCATCCAGTTCAGGTGTGGCAAAACCCAAAGGGCCGCGCTTGATCGAGTCGGCGCCGACGTTGCTGGTCATGATGACGACCGTGTTTCGGAAGTTGACGGTTCGTCCCTGGCCGTCGGTCATGTGACCGTCGTCCATGATCTGGAGAAGCGTGTTCCATACCTCCGGGTGGGCCTTTTCGATCTCGTCGAAGAGCAGCACCTGATAGGGGCGTCTCCGTACCTGTTCGGTGAGCTGTCCTCCCTGCTCGTAGCCTACATACCCCGGGGGGGCGCCGAATAGTTTGCTGACAGTATGTCCTTCGCGATATTCGCTCATATCGACTCTCAGAAGAGCGTCTTCGCTGTCGAAGAGGAAGGCGGCTAGGACCTTGGCCAGCTCAGTCTTGCCAATACCCGTGGGTCCGAGGAAGAGGAAAGTGCCAATCGGGCGGCGCGGGTCTTTCAGGCCACTGCGGGCGCGGCGGATGGCATCGCTGACCGCTTCGATGGCTCTCTCCTGCCCAATAATGCGCTGGCGAAGGAACTCTTCCATGCGCAGCAGCTTGTCCATCTCCTCTTCAAGCAGGTCCATGACAGGGATTCCAGTCCAACTGTGGACGATTGCGGCGACATCGTCGGTGTCAACGACGTCGTCGAGGTTGGTCTCGCTCTTCCAATTCTTGAGGGCGGACTTGAACTCCTCTTTCAACCGGGCCAGTTCGGCCTTAGTCTGCGCCGCCCTCTCGTAGTCGCGTTCAGCCCAAGCGTTTTCTTCGAGGTCTTCGAGTTCCTGGATTGAGACTTTGGTCAGCTTCAAGTCTTCCGGCATGGCATGCATCGCAACCCGTAAGCGTGCGGCGGCTTCGTCGATCAGGTCGATGGCCTTGTCGGGGAGCTTGCGGTCCGCGACGTAGCGATGGCTGAGGCGAACCGCCTGTTCGAGCGCGTCATCGGTGTAGGTAATGGCATGATGCTCCTCATAGCGAAGTCGTAACCCGCGCAAGATTTCGATGGCGTCATCGATGTCCGGTTCGTCCACGTAGACGGGGGCAAAACGCCGTTCCAGCGCCGAGTCTTTCTCAATATGCTGGCGGTATTCGTCGAGCGTTGTGGCCCCGATGCATTGGAGCTCGCCGCGAGAGAGCGCGGGCTTCAGCATGTTGCTGGCGTCCAAGGCTCCGGCGGCGTTTCCCGCGCCGACGACGGTGTGCAGCTCGTCGACAAAGAGGATGATTTCGCCCTCGCTGCGGCGGATTTCATCCATGGCGGCTTTCAAGCGCTCCTCGAACTCGCCGCGAAAGCGGGTCCCCGCGATCATGGCCCCCAAGTCCAAAGAGACTAGACGTTTTCCGGAAAGGATTTCAGGCACATCGTTGACCGTTATCTGTTGGGCCAAACCTTCAATGATGGCTGTCTTTCCTACTCCTGCCTCGCCAATCAACACGGGATTGTTCTTCGTGCGACGGCAGAGTACCTGCATGACGCGGGTGATCTCCTCAACGCGCCCGACGACGGGGTCCAGCTTGCCTTCGGCGGCGGCCTTGGTCAGGTCGCGGCCGTACTTTTCAAGCACCTGAAATTTGCTTTCGGCGTCGGGTTCGCTGACTCGCTGGCCGCCTCTCAGGTCGTCGATTGCACTGTAAAGGCGCTCCTTGGTGATGCCGGCTTCCCTCAATATGTTGGCGCTGTGGGTATTACGTTCGCTGGCGATAGCCAGCAAGATATGTTCAGTGCTGATGAATTCGTCCTGCATTTTCTTGGATTCATCGTTTGCGACGCCCATAACGCGGTTAAGCCTGGGTGTGATAAAGACCTGAACGGTAGGGAGTCCGCTCGGCGGTGCGCCGCCACTCTTATGAGAGGCGGCGAGTACCGCCTCCAATTTGCGGGCGATGACGTCAACGGATGCGCCTAGGGACTCCAGCAATTGGGGCACAGTCCCCTCTGACTGCTCGACGAGAGCCAGGAAAAAGTGTTCCGTATCTATCTGCGTGTGCCGGTAGGTCTGCAGGATTTCAAGAGAACGGGTAGCGGCGTCCTGGGCCCTCTGGGTGAAACGGTCAAATGGCATCATGTTAGATCTTCCCGGTATTCGAGAGTGGTCTTAAGCGAGTGAAAGGTTCAATCATTGAGCGCCAGTATCGGTTGGGTAGTCGAAACAGCAGTCGATTTCAGGCTACTCGCCGCGAAGGGGAGTCAGCCCTTTGGAGAGTAAAAGTTTACAGCCGTTGAAACACACTTATAGTAAACCATCACTTCATCAGAACCGCCATTGTAAAACATTAGAAAACTGTTATCGGTGCACTCTGCGTGTTGAAGAAAGGGGAGTGAGCCTTCCCTATTTAGAATTGTTCCAGATTAATCTTGACAATTAACTTGAGGGCAAGTACACTGAGCCCGTGTTTGTTTAGAGCGGTTCTAATCTAAGCGAGGGTTTAGAGTATGGCAGCACGTTTCATTGAAACGCTTCAACGTGCGGGTTTGAGGATAACCAGTCAGAGGGTAGCCGTCTGCGAATTTCTCGCGGGCACAAAGAGCCACCCCACGACGTCTCAAGTGTTTGAAGCCGTCCGCAAGCTGCATCCCGAGATAAGCCAGGCCACGGTCTATAACACGCTCAACACCCTACGTGACCTGGGTGCAATTGTCGAGATCAGTGCAGGAACGGAGCATACTCGATATGAGCCTGACCCGTCGCCGCACATCAACCTGTTCTGCCTGCGATGTCACCAGGTTTCGGACCTGCAGGACAACGCTTCGCCCGATGTTCTGATGGACAACATCTTTCAGAACACGGGATTCCGCGCCACTTCGCTTCAAGTGCAGGTCTCAGGCTTCTGTCCCGAATGCCAACAGGCAAAGCGGGTAGAGATTGGCAGAAAGCTGCAGGCTCGGGCCGCGAAGCAATCAGCCAGAGCATCCGGAACAAGTGCCGCGCCGGGCGCGCCCCGGGTTCAATCATGAGTAGAGAAGTGGAGGGAATGGCCTCCAATTCATTTGACCAGATGATGGGAAAGAAGGGCAGTGGACCAGGTTCGATGAGTTTGCGGTCTTTTTCTCCGTTCTCGCCGGCGTTCTGGCGAAACAATCCCGAACTGATTCTGGCTTCAATTACACTCGTCGCTATGTTGATTGGCTGGCTTGGCGGTTCTGTCAGCGGCCTGCTGCCGGCCTGGGCAGTGGTAATCTTTGCCTTAATCGCTTATGGCGCTGGGGGTTATTCCGGTGCCAGGGTGGCGCTGGTAAATGCATACCGCGGTATTTTCAATATCGACCTGCTTATGGTGGCCGCGGCACTGGGTGCAGCTTTCATCGGTGAATGGGAGGAGGGCGCCTTGCTTCTCTTCCTCTTTACACTTAGCGGCGCCCTGGAATCGTTTGCATCGGACCGCACGCGGCACGCGATAACCGGGCTGGCAGAGCTGAGACCTGATACTGCCAGGGTTCAAATAGACGGAGAGGTCGTAGAGATTGGCGTCGAGGAACTGGCAATAGGTGACGTAGTGGTGGTAAGGCCGGGTGAGCGGATGCCGGTTGACGGCTCAGTTGTGCGGGGCTCGACCACAGTAGATCAGAGTCCAATCACGGGAGAGAGCATCCCTGTCTTCAAAGCTCTCGGTGACTCCGTCTTTTCTGGAACGATAAACGGAAGCGGGGCCCTCGAACTGCAGGTGACCAAGCTTGCTTCAGAAAGCACGATCAGCAAGATTATCGGACTGGTTCAGGAGGCCCAGAACAACGCTGCGCCCACACAACGACTGATCGACAGATACAGCCAGCCCTACACGCTTGTCGTGATAGGCGTTACGGTTCTGGCCGCGATTGTTCCCATCCTATTTGGGAATGAACCTGTCAGCACAACAGTTTACAGGGCAATTACATTGTTGGTCGTGGCAAGCCCCTGCGCACTGATCATCAGTACCCCTGCATCGATTCTGAGCGCAATCGCCGCGGCCGCGAGGGAAGGGATCCTGTTCAAGGGCGGTGCATACTTGGAAGCTGCCGCGCGGCTCGATGTGCTGGCATTTGACAAGACCGGGACTTTGACCTTTGGCAAGCCTAAGTTGACCGATGTCGTCCCGCTAAGCGGTTACTCGGAAAAGGAACTGTTGTCGATTGCCGCGGGGGCAGAAAGCCTAAGCGAACATCCGATTGCGCAAGCGATTGTAGAACGGGCAAAGGCAATGGACTTACGGATAGAATTGCCGCACGACTTTCGAGGCATAGCGGGGCACGGCGTACAGGCGATATATGCTCGCGGCGGTAACCACGAGATGATTTACATCGGTAATGACAAGCTGTTTATGAGCGAAGAAATGGACTTGTCACCGGCGATTCGCATGATCGGCAGGCAACTGCAAAGGAAGGGAAAGACGGCTATCCTCGTAGTGCGGCGAAGCCTCTCTGCCGACAGCCTTGACACAGAGAATGCGAGTGTGGGAGACGGCGGCCTTGGCGAACGGGAGATCCTTGGGGCTCCTGAACGTGACTGGGAGGCAATTGGATTCCTGGCTGTGGCCGATACAGTTCGTCCAGGCGCGGCTGAAACGATTGGGGCGCTCAAGCGGCTTGGAATCGAGCGGATGGCGATGGTTACCGGTGACAATCGGGACGTAGCAGATGCGGTCGCCGACGAAATCCATTTGATGGACGTCTACGCCGAACTGCTGCCGGAGGAGAAGGTCGAGATTGTGGCTAGGCTTGTGAAGACCGGATCGGTCGGGATGGTTGGTGACGGCGTCAATGATGCGCCCGCCATGGCGACCTCCAATCTCGGCATTGCGATGGGGGGAGCCGGTACCGACGTAGCCTTGGAAACAGCCGACGTAGTGCTCATGTCTGATGATCTCAGCAAGCTCCCCTTTATGCTGCGCCTGAGTCGACGCGCCAGCGAAATCGTGCGCCAAAACCTATATTTTTCTGTGGCCGTAATCCTCACTTTGGTCACAATGACTGTAGTAATCCCCCTGCTCGTACCCGGCTTCAGGCTGCCACTTCCTGTCGGCGTGCTGGGCCACGAAGGCAGCACTCTCATTGTAGTCGTCAATGGTCTTCGGATGTTGACGATGAAGTCGACGCAGTAGCGGGCATGGCCCATCTTCCCTGAAGTTTACCTGCTATTCGAGCTCAGGGTAGGGCTCGGGCAGCGAGCCTCTCAGTCCCAGAACAAGACACCAGACACAATAGGCAACCAGCGCAATCAACAAGTGCCTCAGTTCGGGCGTCAACAGAGGCGTAAGAACCGAAAGAAGCCCAGCAACTGCGCCTGGTACCATCCAAGAGGTGGGCAGCTTTCTCAAGAGGACCAGGTCGATGCAGACCCAGGTCGTGACGCCCCCTCCCATGAGAAGACCCGCCGACATAGCCGCTAAGGCCAATTGCTCCACTACCATTTCGGCGATGTAGAGGGCCTCGAATTGAGGGTCTCCGTTTAAGACCTCCGGCATTCCGAATCGGTTCATGCCGACCAGGACCCCTACGATCAATAGAGTTGCCGAGATGCCGATTAGGCCTGACTGAAGGGTTGTGCTGATCCGGTGGACGGGCGAGTAGCGGTGTTTGAGCACCACCAGAAAGACCATCCAGGAGAAGATTGCAAGAAGCCATAGCCATCCACCCATGCCCCACTGCCAGAGGGAACCTTCGGCCAACGGCTGCGGGTCTGGTGACACTGCATACTCGAGATAAAAGCGTCTGAGGACAAGAAAAGAATATAGTCCTGCGGCGAGAGCAGATATTCCGGCAGCTCGAGCCGTACGAATCAGCTTCATCGGTCTGCCCTTCTCGATGAGTGTCCGGGGACGGGTGGCCCGAGGCTTTCACCACTTGCGTCTGGGCTACTCGCAGGCTCAACTACGCTTTCTCTGCCAGCCACGGTCTGCCGCAGGCGGTGAATGAAGTCGGTGGACTTCAGTCGGCGTTCAAGAATGGTTACGAGGTAGCGCTGCAAGACGCCCTCCGCTGCATGGGCGGTGCTCGGTCCAATGCGGAGGCCGCGCAGCCCGTCCCAATGGGTACGGAAGAGATGTCGCAGAATCTTCAAGATCCGAGCATTGATCAGCTCCGCCCCTTGCATATTGCGACCACAATCAGGGCAAAATACGCCCCCTGCATTCAGGTGTATGAAGTTCTCCACGGGCAGCAGGTCGCCGCCGCAGCCCAGACAGGCGAACAGTTCTGGCTGGAAGCCCATTAGTCTCAAAAGCTGGAGTTCGAACCAGCGCAAAAGCAGGTCTGCCTCGCTGGCTGAGCCTTCATCCAATTCTCTCAAGCAGAACAAGAGTAGTTCCCATACGGGTTCATACTCGTCGTCTTCGGCGGTGAAGGCGTCAACCAGTTCGCAGATGTACGCGGCCCTGCCGATAGCGTCGAGGTCGCTACGCAACTGGAGAAAACTTTCAACAGTTATGCTCTCAGTGATGATGTCCCAGGTGCGGGCCTGAGCGACGAGCAGGTTGACGTGATTGAAGAGCTCCAGATGCCCGGCCTTCCGGCTCGTCGTCTTACGGGATCCTTTGGCGATTAGCACGCGCTTGCCTAAGCGCGGCGTGAAGACGGTTAGAATTCGGTCCGCGTCGCCATAGTTTCTTCGCCGCAGGATTACGGCCTTTGTACGGTAGGAGTGGCTTCGTTCAGCCAAAAGTTTCTCTCGCTTCGCCGACCTCATCCCACTTCAGTGTCTTCACCGATTTCGGCCGAGGGGTAATCGCCGGCTGGTTACCTCTTCGCTGTGTCGGGCAGTTACTTTTATTGTTGTTCTTCTGTAGCGTCGTGGGCGGAAGCCTGGCCGGCAGCGGTATTGGAGGGGCACTGCCGTCAGGACATTGCGGTCAGCGGAACCGCGAGTAAGGGCAGGTGTTTATCATAGAGGGTACAATCTCGGTTCAGTGTCCTACCCCTCTATCTTCCGTTTTTTCGGTCTTCCGCTTCGGTCGCCAGGAGATCGAGTTGCTCCGGTGTTCCCAAGGCGATAAGCGTGTCTCCGGCGCGTAGCGCGAATTCTACGCCTGGGTTTACAAAAGTCTCGCCATCGGGCCTCCGCACGGCAAGGATATTGGCTCCGATTCTCTTGCGAACTTCAGTCTCCGCGATCGTCTGATCACGCAGTGTTGATCGTTCGCTCACGCCAATGTCCTCGATAAGTATGTCAACTTGGTCGCGATGCATGACAACGTCCATAAACTCGAGGATGTTGGGGTGTATCAGTTGACGCGCCATACGTCGTCCACTGGTGACGTAGGGATTGATGACATGGTCAACCCCGGCTATTTGCAGTTTGCGCTCGCTTTCATGACTGTTGGCCCGGGAAATGATCGTCAGGTCCGGGCTCAGGGCACGCGCGGTCAGTGCCACGTAGACATTGTCGGAGTCGTTGGGCAAGCAGCAGCAGATCCCGGCCGCTCGCTCAATTCCTGCTCGAAGGAGGGCTGCGTCGTCGGTTGCATTGCCTTCAACAGGGTACACACCCATATTCTCCAAGTCAGGACCCAAGGTTGCCAGGATTTCTATCACCACAAGCGGAACTTTGTTTGCCAGCAGTTCATTTGCCACCTGCTCGCCGACACGACCGTATCCACAGACGATGAAGTGACCACTCATCTTATCGATCCGATTCTGCATGCGTTTTCTCCAGATGAGACTGCGAAACTCGCCTGCCACGATGACGTCTGCCAGAGTGCTTATCGCATAGGCGGTGGTGCTAACGCCAAGGACGATTAGTCCGCCAGTGAACACGCGGCCAATGGGAGACAGTGGTCGAATCTCGCCAAATCCTACTGTACTTATTGTAATGACAGTCATGTAGATGCTGTCGGTCCACGGCCAACCCTCGATCAATATATAACCGCCGCTACCGAGGATGAGCAGGAAGAGATAGAGTACAAATACGAAGGTAAGGTGTCGATAGAGTCTGCGGGCAGTTACCGTCAAGTCTGCATGCCTCCTGGAGTCAGATGACTTGGGGGCGTTTCTGTAAAAGGCATAACTTAGACTGAGTTTCCAAAGACTGCTGCGATACGGCGGAAAAGCACTGAAAACGGATTACTGTTCTGAATGACTGAACGCGTACTACGGAATTCAGTGCTTGGCGTGACCCCCTGACACTATTTTGACAAACACAGGAACTGGACGCCCGCGCCTTTTAAATTTAAGCGATTCGTACAGCTTCTTGGAGAGAAGGTTGCTTTCTTGCGTGTTGAGAAAGACGCGATTAATTCCCAGTTGACTGGCGTAGCAGAGGCACCCCACCAGCAATTGGCGACCGATGCCTCGACCTTGAACGGCTGGATGGACGGCCAGCCTCACGACCTGGGCCGAATCGAATCCTCGAGGCGATCCATCTGACATCAGTCGAAGCGCTGAGTAACCCACCATCGATCGGCCTAACTCGGCGACCTCGAAGCGACAGTCGCGATGCAAGTATTGAAGTTCGGTTACTCCCATGTGCCAAAGTGGTTCGAAGGCCGCGGCATCGACCTCTGCCAGCTCCGGCAGATCGGATAGCTGCGCCGGGCGCAGCGCAGCGGTCTGACATACGGTTCCAACTGAACGAGACTTGCGTTCGTAGAACAGGACGGCGTCGAGACGGTCAAAGCCGGACTCCTGTAGGCTGGCACGGAGCCAACCTTGCTCGGTGAGTGCGTAATAGAGATATCCAAACGGCTGCGGGGGGAGCTGCCTATGGGCCTGCTCGAAGAGCGCGCGAAACTGCAGTCGTGCAGCCGCGCCAGCAGCTGAGAACGCCGCGGCCCGAAGAGCTACCTTGGTTGGCGCCGAGGCAGGCAAGGCTTTTGAGCGACTGAAGCTATCGAAGGTGACGAAGCCCTTCAATCTTTCGGACTGCTGATCGACCAGGACTGCATTCACTCCCCTGAGCAGATCAGGCTCCTCGGAGTCGGCAAGGTCATCGTAGTAGTAGCAGCGCAGACTGCTGGCGTGCAAGCACTCCAACTCAGGCAGATCTTCCAAGCGTCCTGGCCGAATCGACGTAGGAAACATCAGGGTGATTCGAGCTTCTTGCGACCTGCGTACACCTTGTTGTAATAGTCTTTGAAATCTCCGTCACGAATAGGTTGCCACCACCATCGATTGTCCTTATACCAGCGGGCCGTCGACCTGATTGCTTCTTCAGGCGTGTAGTCGGGCTCCCAACCCAATGCCATGATCCTGCTTACGTCGAGACTGTATCGGCGGTCGTGTCCCTGGCGATCTTCGACGTGTTGTATCAGGCTGCGGGGCCTGTCTAATTCGTCCAAGAGGATTTCAACCATAGTCAGGTTGGTCATCTCTGCACCTGTACCGATGTTATATGTTTCGCCGATGGAGCCTTCACGAAGGATGAGATGGACTGCGGCGCAGTGATCGGCAACAAATTGATAGTCTCGCATCTGCATTCCATCGCCGTAAACGGGCAAGGGCATGGATTCGAGGGCGTTGGTGACGAATAGCGGGACAACCTTCTCGGGGTATTGGTAGGGCCCGATGTTGTTGGCGCCTCGACTGATTGTCACTGGCAAGTCATAGGTGATGCGGTAGGCGTTGACGAAGAGGTCTGCACTGGCTTTGCTGGCGGAATAGGGGCTGCGGGGAGCCACAGAATCGTTTTCGACCGACCTGCGCTTTCCTTCGATATGGCCGTACACTTCGTCGGTACTAATCTGGTGGAATCGCAGATTTCCAAATTTGCGGGCCGCCTCCAGAAGCACGTACGTGCCGTAAACGTCGGTCTTCACGAAGGCATCGGGATCGAGAATCGACCTATCTACATGGGTCTCGGCAGCGAAATTCACTATAGTGTCGATATTGCGGGCGCCGACTGTTTCCTCCACCTTCGCAGCTTCACAGATGTCACCTTGCACGAAGAAATAGCGAGGCCCGAAGCCCTCCCTGACGGCGTCAAGGTTTTCGAGGCGGCCTGCGTAGGTGAGCTTGTCGTAGACGGTTACCTCTATGTCCGAACTGTGTTCCAGTATGTAGCGGACAAAGTTGCAACCGATAAAGCCGGCGCCGCCCGTTACCAAAATGTTCCGCATCCCAATCTTCCTTTGTCGGTATCCTAACGCTTTAACCGCCGCCTGACGTCACTTTCCCATGTGCGCCGGAGCCGCCTGACTCTGCCCGGCTGGCGGCTCGCGGGCAGCGGGAACTCGACGCCCAAGGTCAGTGTCGGCAGCTGTTGGAGCGGTGGAAGCAACCGTCGGTCGAGACCGGGCGGCCCTTTGCCGCGCCAGGCCCACTGCCAGTGCGTTTTCTCTTCACCCCCGGCGGTAGCGGCAAGAAAGTCGATGTCGTTCCAGAGCGCGCGCCTGGTCTCGCCCATTACGGCTATCAGTTTATCCCAATAGGCCCGCATTTTGGGCTGCTCGAAATCGAGGAAATGGGAGGTGAAACTGGAGCTGTCGGCGGAACTGTTGAGCGGGGGTCTTGCCGTCTGGTAGGCGGGGAAAAACTCCCGGGCCCAGTACTGTTCTGCCCGCTGGAAGGAAGGCAACAGCAGATCGGCAAAGAAGGTGACATTTACTGTACTTACACGTTCCTCCACGTGAACGAGGAGTGGAGCATGTTCCGGCCACAGGTCGAAAAAGGCGGGGATGTCGAACTCCTGCCACTCGCCGTATGCGCGAGACATACGTCGGAGCTTGTCTGCCACCTGAGCGATAGTGGTAACGGCAGTCTGCACTTCTCGGGCTCCTACATGATTCTGTACCAGATAAGCCGGCGAGAGCGAGCGCGTGTTGAAGATTTCAGTGTAAGGGGAAGGCAGCGCGCATGTGTCGATCTGCCGCATTTTGGCCGCCAAGGCAGGCACGCTGCGGACTTCGGCTACGCTAACGGGCATGGCGCCGTTACGCATATTGAGGGAGATCGAAGAGTTGGTCATCAGGAAGGCAGGTCTTTGAACTCATCGCGCAAGAGCTGCAAAAGGTAATGGCCGTACCGGTTTGTCTGCAACGCTTCGGCCAATGCCCGGAATTGTTCGCGATCGATATAACCCCCCCGCAGCGCAATTTCCTCCGGGCACGAGATCATCATCCCCTGTCTTTCCTGCAGGGCCTGTACGAAATTCGCTGCCTGTAAGAGAGATTCGTGAGTGCCTGCGTCGAGCCAGGCAAATCCTCGTCCCAGGATTTCTACTTGCAGTTCTCCCCGCTCCAAATAGAAGTTGTTGATGTCGGTGATTTCAAGCTCCCCTCTGGCCGAGGGTTCGAGGCCGCCCGCCACGTGGAGGACGCGGTTGTCGTAGAAGTAGACGCCAGGTACAGCAAAATTGGAACGGGGTGTCTGCGGCTTTTCCTCGATGCTCAGAGCCTTTCCGGACTGGTCAAACTCGACAACACCGTATCGGCTGGGGTCGGCCACTGGATAGGCAAAAACCAGGGCTCCCTCTTGGAGGCTGGCCGCCTTCCGTAGGATGGTCGGCAATCCGTGGCCGTAAAATATGTTGTCGCCCAGCGCCAGACAGACGTTGGACTCGCCGACGAATTCTCTGCCGACGACAAATGCATCGGCTATGCCGCGGGGACGGGACTGCTCCACGTATGTAAACCGAATTCCCCACTGGCTGCCGTCTCGGAGCAGTTCCTGGTACAGCGGCAGGGCAGCCGGCGTGCTTACCACGAGAATGTCTCGAATCCCCGCCAGCATCAGCATTGACAGGGGATAGTAGATCATTGGCTTGTCGTAGACAGGCAGGATCTGTTTACTCAGGCTGGTGGTCAAGGGATATAGCCGAGTGCCATGTCCGCCTGCGAGGAGGATGCCCTTCATGGGATGTATCCTGTCCCAGTTTGGCGGCGCCGGGTGTAAAATGTCAGTTGCGAAAAAATGCACATTTTTCTGCCATTGTCGGCAAGGCTACTGTCCGTAGCCGGTGACTGCCATCGAGTCCTCAGCATCGAGAAGCACGGCGCCTACGATATTGGATTGGACCTTTTCCAATACCTCTTTGGCCCGCTGCGCCTGCTCCCTCTTCGTGCGCCCGGCCGTGACGGCAAGCAAAGTCCCGTCGACCTGGCTGGCCCAGAGGGCGGCGTCGGTCACGGCCAAAACCGGCGGGGCATCGACGAGGACGTATTCTGCTTCCCTTGAAAGAGTCTGGAGGAGTTCCGCCAGCCTCTTGGGGCTGAGGAGGGCAACGGGGTTGGGAGGAAGAGGTCCGGCCGCGAGTACGCGGAGGTGGGATACCTGGGTGTCGGCCAGGTCTGGTACACCTCCGTTCTGAAACCAGTTCGTCAACCCGGCGTCTCCGTTGACGCCGAAAATTTCATGTTGAAGCGGGCGGCGCAGGTCACCGTCGACTACGATTACGCTGTCGCCGGCGTCGGCCATGACGACAGCGAGGTTGGCGAGCGCGTCGCTCTTGTTTGTCTCGGTGTCAGGACAGGTAACTAGAAGTGTTCTCAGGTCCTTGCCCAGACCTGAGAACTCGATATTAGTGCGAAGGCTCTGGTAGGCTTCGGCGGCGGCGCTGCGGGGTGCATTCAACGTAACCAGGTCTAAAGACATCTACCCTTCCTTTAGGGAATCAAAGGGACAAGGGTCTTGACTTAGGTGGTGACCCCTGTCTGCTACGTACTGGAAACCGGCGTGGGAGCGCCTTCTCATCCTTCTGACTTCGAAACTGAGCCGGAGGATGTTACTGGAATCGCGCCGAGAACGGCCAGATCGAGCGTCCGTTCCACTGAATCAGGGGTACGGAGGAAACCGCTTTCGACCCAGACTATCAAGAGAATCAGGCCAACACCCAGAAGAAAGCCGAGAACCGCGCCTGCCATCGTATTGATGATAGGCTGGGGCTGGTAGCGGGCGCCTTCGATAACCCTACTGACAATTTTGACCTCGATTCGGTCTCGTTTGTCCTGTTGCGCGTAATAGGCGGTGCGTTCGTCGACAAAATAGTCGGCCAATGTCAACGCCATGACTTCCGATACGATCTTGTCTCTTGAACGAGCTTCAATCTCTATCGTGAAGGTAGACGGTTCGGAGGCAATGTTCGTAAGTCTCAGAAAGTCGCTAGGATGCATGTCCAATTGTGCACGTGCAATTACCTCTTCGGCTACTTCAAACGTTCGCAGATTGCTTACGAAGTTACGCATCAGCTCCTTTGCGGTATTTCCCAATCCCCAATCCGGTCGGGCCGGAACCGTACTTACATGGATCGTCGCCCGGTACATTTCCTCCTGAAGGAAACTGACTCCGTAAGAGAGCGTTCCCGCCAGCAGGACTGCAACAATGAGGATCCAGCCGAAACGTCGAACGACTCCGCTGTATTCCTGTATCACCTAAACCTCCAATCTGCGTTACGGGCTGCGCAATGGAAAGTGGCAGACGGCGCCGCTGTCTATCTCTGCAGGGTCACTGTCTACTTTCGCTGCTTGGGAACGGCGACTAGACAGGGCAGACCCATTTCCTCCAACTGATTTCGGCGGCGCACGGTGTCGTCCAGGTACTCCTGCAGAAAGGCAAGGCCGATGCCGGTGACAAGCGCCAGCAGGATTCGCAACGGCCATTCGACGCGCTGGCGGGCGCTGGGGCCTACCTCAACTACCGTGGGGGGATCCATCACCTGAACGCCTGCGCCCTGTGTTCCCAACTGAGCAAAGTAGGCGGCGGCGTTTTCTTCCAGTTCGGCCACGGCAGCCTCTCCGATCGCATGCAGATCGGCGGCGTCATGCCAGTTGAATGTGAGCCGAATGATACGGTGCTGCTGTCCCGTGTTGGCGCTTGCTCTGAGCAGGCCGGCCGGGATGACGATCTCTTGCACGGCCAAGCGGGCATTGATGGCCCTGGCGAACAGGTCGGATGCGAGAACCTCGGTAAAGTCGTCAACGAGGTATTCGCTTGTCATCCACGCATAGTAGCGAGGGTCGTATTCGACTTCATCGACTCCTTCGAGCGGCAGCACGCCCACCAGAATGCGCATTGATGCGCTGTAGGTGGGCGGTGGCGCCTCCCAGGGGCGCAACTGCACTGCGCTGAAAAGGGCAACCAAGACGGGCAGGAGTATGGGGGCGGCCCAGCGTCTCCTTAGAATCGCCCAGTATTCCCGCAGTTCCATGTGCGGCCGCCTAGTCTTCGTCGGTCATCAGATTGGCGACCGTCACGCCGTCATCGCCTTCGCCCAACTCGCCCGGACGGTACTTGCTGACGAGGGGATGACCCTTCAAGGCAGCGCGCACGGCATCCCTCATGGCTCCGGTTCCCTTGCCATGGATGATGCGCACCCAGGGAAGATTCTCGAGATAGGCGTCATCAAGGTAACCCTCCAACCTCTGCAGGCCGGCATCCACCCTTTCCCCGCGCAGATCGATCTCAGTAAGCGAGGTTGAATCGGCGTCGCCTGTTTTGGCCTTTTTCTGTACTCTCACAGCGGGTTGGGGCGTCGCCGGGGGCTCTGTTTGGGCTTTGCTGCGCAACACAAGACGCCTGACGGGCAGTCTGAGACGGAAGTTGCCAACCTGCACGTCGGCCTCGTGCGGCACTCCGCCGCGGCTTTCGATGGCGATGACTTCGCCAGTGGCTTGCAGGTTGGGAACGAAGACGCGGTCTCCTTTTTCAACAGGGCCGCGAATACGCGAGTCCGGCGCGCCGGGGGTAGCGACCTCCTGTTCGACGCGTCCTTCGGAATCTAGTTGGCGGCGACCGACGGCTTGGCTTGCCTGCTGCAGGAACTGGTTGTGTGCATCCTGACGGCCGGTGCCGCCCTTTGCCATGCGCCTGCGAAAACCGTCGATCTCGCGGCGGATTTCCGCCAGCTCATTCTGCATCGTTGTGCGGGTTTCCGCGACTACCTGCCGGCGGGCCTCCTCGATTCTGGCCAGCTGATAGCGTAGGTCCTCCTCGGCGACGTGTGCACTTCTTTCCCTCTCCTTGGCGTGTTCCAGCACGCGCCTGGCCTCCTGGCGCGCGTGCCGCACGTCCTCGAGCATGGCCTCGACTTCGAGGGATTCCGGGCGGGACATCTTCTCGGCGTCATCGACGATGACCGGATTCAGACCGAGGCGGCGTGCGATGGTCAAGGCGTTGGAGCGCCCAGGGAGGCCGATGCTGAGCTCGAACGTTGGGCTCAGGTTTTCGACATCAAATTCAACAGAGGCGTTGCGCACACCTGCGGTGTTGTGCGCATAGAGTTTCAGATCGCTGTAGTGTGTTGTTGCCAGTGTTGTAATGCCCCGGTCGCGCAGGTTTTCAAGCAGAGCAGCGGCGAGGGCGGAACCTTCGTCCGGATCGGTGCCGGCGCCAAGCTCATCGAGCAGGACGAGACTCTGTGGGTCTGCCTCTTCCAGAATGCTGATGATGTTGGTCATGTGACTTGAGAAGGTGCTCAAATTCTGTTCGATGGACTGTTCGTCGCCAATGTCCGCATAAACGCCTTCGAAAACGGAGAGGGTACTTCCCTCTTCGGCGGGAATCATCAGGCCTGACTGGGCCATAAGAGTAAGGAGGCCTACGGTCTTCAGGGTTACGGTCTTGCCGCCGGTGTTAGGGCCGGTAACGACGAGAATGTAGCATTCGTTGTCGAAATAGACGTCAATGGGCACGACAGAATCCGGGTCCAGGAGGGGGTGGCGAGCCTGGCGGAAGTTCAAGACCGAGCCAGGATGCTGGATCGTACGCTCTTCCTTCGTGTCCTCGTCGATCCCGGCGAATATTTCGGCGCGATTCTGGTGAAAGGGGACGATTTCGGGCGCGGTGGCCTCCGTCTCAAGGGCGTACTTGGCCTTGGCAAACGTGAAGTCGAGCTGGGACAGGATCTGAACGTTGCGGTTTATGTAGGGCCCTTCGTCGGCAACGAGATCCGAGAGCTCGGCCAGAATGCGCCGAACTTCCTTCTCCTCATCCAACTCCAGTTCACGGACTGCGTTGTTCTGCTCGACCACCGTCAACGGCTCAATGAAAAAGGTGGCGCCGCTTGCCGACTGGTCGTGAACGATGCCCTGCACCTGCGCCTTGTATTCGGAGCGGACGGGTATGACGTAGCGACCTTGGCGCTGCGTGACGATGGATTCCTGCAAAAAGGGGATGATCTCGGTATTTTGGACGAGCCGGTCGAGGGTACTGAGGAGCCTATCCTGGGCGATGCGTAGCTGGGCGCGAATGCGGTCCAGGTCAGAGGACGCGCTATCGACGACCTCGGCGCGGTCATTGATGCAACGGCTGATCTCGCCGATGACGTGTTCGCATGGCTCGATGGAAAAGGCGATGTCGGCAAGACGGGGAAACTGGCGGTTGAGGCGAGTCAGTGTGTTGCGCAGTGTCCGGGCACGCATCAGAGTCGTACGAACTTCGACAAGCTCAGTTGGAATCAGGATACTGCCCCGCTCGGACTTGGCGACGAGAGCGCGCAGGTCGTAGACGCCGCCAAAGAAGATGTCGGTTTTCTGGTCCAGGAGTCGACAGGCCTCACTGGTCTGCTTCATCCAGTCGCTAATAGTGCGAAGGTCATCGCTGGGAAGGAGAGAGGTGGCTAGCTCGACCCCCCCATCAAATGCGCAGAAGGTACCCAACTTATTCAGAATCTTGTCGTATTCGAGAACGCGAATCGTATGTGGATTCATGGAAAACCTTGGCAAGACACTAGCGCGAACTTGGGCCGATCATATCACAGCGCGCGCAGGGAAACCAAAGGAAAAGCTGTCTCTCAAGTCCGCGAGAGAGGGCCGCGGCAGAGCGCGGCAGGCCGACGAAACCGGTTAAGATTTCGTTGGTCTCTATTCTTCAGGCCCCTACATGTGATATCCCAACCGACGCAGAAGATTCTCCTTGCGGCGCCACTTTTGAAGGACTTTAACCCAGAGTTCCAGGTAGACGCGGGTCCCGACCATCTCTTCGATTTCGGGTCGAGCAGCTTGCCCAATTTTCTTGATCATAGAACCCTTGCCGCCGAGAACGATTCCCTTCTGACTGTGGCGTTCTACGTACAGTGTGGCGGCTATGTGTGTCATTTCCGGGCTGCGCTCGTTCCACTCGGTCACTGAGACGGCCAAACTGTGCGGGATCTCCTGGCGCAGAAACTGCAGCGCTTTTTCGCGGACGATTTCGGCGGCGATAAACCGCATTGAGAGGTCGGTTACCTGGTCGCTGGGATAGTAGAGTGGTCCTGAGGGAAGCAACTCGGCGAGCGCGGCGACGAGTTCTTCCACGCCCTCTCCGGTCGTCGCGCTCATTGTTCGCACCGGCAGGGACTTCTGGGCGCCGCTTCCCTTGGTGAGCCACCTGAGAAGGGAAAGGTACTCGTTGGTCCTATCCTCGACTTCAATTCCTTTCAAACTGTCAATCTTATTTGCTCCGAGCAGGAGGAAGGGCAATTCGCCTGCGGCCTCATGCAACTCGCGCAGGCGCTCGACAATATCCAGATCTTCGTCGGTTGGCGGCGTGCCAATGTCGACCAGCCACAAGATAACGTCGGAATCACTGGCGATGGCCTGCTCGGCCACGTTGACCATGTGCTTGCCGAGTTTGTTTCGCGGCTGGTGGATGCCGGGCGTGTCGAGAAATATGAACTGGGCATCTTCATCGGTGCGGATGCCGAGGATCTGATCGCGTGTGGTCTGGGGTTTGTCGCTGGTGATGGCAATCTTCTGCCCAAGCAAACAGTTTAGAAGAGTGGACTTGCCGACATTTGGCCGTCCAATCACAGCAATGAATCCGCTGCGAATTGACTCGGGAAATCCGTCGTCTCCAATTTCAAGTGCTGCTTCGGGTAGCATGTGAGTTTTCTCAAAAAGCGATCCCGGCCTGGCCGGACAAATGACTGGCACTTCAAGCACGGCGCATTATAGCACAAACGTCAGATACTCGATCCGGGTTCCAAAGGACACTCGACCAGTAAACATGGGGGCCCGCCGTCCAAACTAAGGACGCATCAAGCCTTCCGCGACCTGGACGTAAAGGCGGCGGCACTGGACCTCATGTAGAAGGGATACCGTAGTATGGGCGGACGAAGAGGAGTGGTGGAGAGTGGATCGGACAGGACTCGAACCTGTAACCCAGGAGTTATGAGCTCCTTGCTCTGCCATTGAGCTACCGATCCAACCTTGGCATAGGAGGGCTGAGAGCGGGTAGCGGGGATCGAACCCGCATCGTCGGCTTGGAAGGCCGGCGCTCTACCATTGAGCTATACCCGCAAGTCGGGGAGAGAGGATTTGAACCTCCGACCCCAGCGTCCCAAACGCTGTGCGCTGCCAGACTGCGCTACTCCCCGGTTCTGCACTGAGTGATTATAGCCTCAACAGCCCGAAAGAACAATTCTCGCCGTAATCCGGTTCGCTTGAGGTCTAGCCGCTACGCGCATTTCGGCAACTGGCTGCGAGCTCGTCTCTTCTCGGTCTAAGTTCCAGCCAGTCGAGGACGGCGATCGCGCTTGTGTATTCGGCGGCGGCGTCGCACCAGTTTTCCTCGCGGGCGAAACCTTCGCCCAGGTAAACGTGCGCTCTTTGCAGGAGAAATTGGACGTCGCGGTATTCGGGGTCGATGCGGTAGAGATCCTCGAGGAGGCGAATGACGTGGGCCCAGTCGGCACCCCAATAGGTCTTGACATCGACATAATGGGCAATCATATAGCGCTCCTCCTGAACCTGTGGGTTATTTGGGTCCAACTCGAGGGCGCCGTCAAACAGCTGCACGGCCTCTTCCAGACTCCCTTCTACGATCGCTGCCCTCGCCAGCTCGACGAAAGCGACGAAGAGATTCTTTTGCAGGTCATCTCTCCTGTAGTCCGGTTGCATGGACTGCACAAGGGAGAAGCGCTGGATCGCTTCCTGCCAGCGGCCTTCTTCATACAGGGCCATCGCCCTGCCCCACTCAAGATCTGTGGCGGTCGGCTCTGTTACAGTCTCCGGAACCGTCTCAGAAGTGTCGATTGCGTCCACGGCCATAATGGCGGAGCGGGCTGCATCGTTTTGCGGTTCGAACTCAAGGATTCCTGCGTAGACGGCGCGTGCCTCTTCGTGCATGCCGGCATCCAGCATGTCGGACGCGCGTTGCAGTAGGATGGCAATCTGTTGGCGGGTTTGGGCCTCGCCGCGCCTGAGGCCGTCACGGTAGCCCAGGACGACCATCAAGAGAATGATTACAAGGGCAAGTCCCGTCGAAATCGTTACGGTGTACCAGAATGATGCCGGTAGATCGCGAGGTGAGAACGGGGCGCCGGCAGGTTGTTGCTGTGTTTGCATGAGTGAAGACAGGCTCAGCTTGCGGATTGCTTTAGGCGGGCGGCCATACTGGTATCTTCCCAGGGCAGAGATAGGTCGTCGCGGCCGAAGTGCCCGTAGGCTGCGGTCTGCCGATAGATGGGGCGCCGAAGTTTGAGGTCGCGTATGATGGCGCCTGGTCGAAGGTCGAAGTGTTTCCCGATCAGTTCTTCTAGCTTCCCGTCGCTGATCTTGCCGGTGCCGAAGGTTTCCACGTTGACGCTGAGGGGTTGGGCAACCCCGATGGCGTAAGCAAGCTGAATTTCGCAGCGGTCGGCGAGACCTGCAGCAACGACATTCTTGGCTACCCAACGGGCTGCGTAGGCGCCGCTTCGGTCCACTTTAGTGCAGTCCTTGCCGCTGAAGGCGCCGCCTCCGTGCCGGCCCATGCCGCCGTAGGTGTCAACGATGATTTTGCGGCCGGTCAGGCCGGCATCGCCCATCGGCCCGCCTACTACGAAGCGGCCCGTCGGGTTTACGTAGATGCGAATGTCATCATCGACCATTTCTGCAGGAAGAGTCGGTGAGATGCAGCGATCTATAATCTGCTGTCTAATCTCTTCCTGGCAGATGTCGGGAAGGTGCTGTGTGCTTATCAGAACGGTATGTATGCGCCTCGGCTTTCCGAAACTATATTCCACTGTTACTTGCGACTTGCCATCGGGACCCAACCAGGGTAGCTCGCCGCTCTTGCGAAGCACGGCCAGCTGCCGGCTTAGTTTGTGGGCCAGATAGATAGGCAGGGGCATCAGGGCTTCGGTCTCGTTGCAGGCGAAGCCGAACATCATGCCCTGGTCGCCTGCGCCGACCGACTCGATTTCATCCTCCTCGCTGTCCATTGTGTCATTCTTGAATTCCTGGGCGCGGTCGACACCAAGGGCGATGTCGGGCGACTGCGATGCGATTGCGACCTGTACACCGCACGTAGCGGCGTCGAAGCCTTTGGCGCTGTTATCGAAACCGATTTCCTTGACCACTTTTCGAACCAGTTCGTCATAGTTCACGGATGCAGTGGTCGTTATTTCGCCGAGGAGAATTACAAAGCCTGTTTTGACGGCCGCCTCGCAAGCAATGCGCGCGTTGGGATCCTGATCAAATATAGCGTCGACCACGGCGTCGCTGATCTGATCGCACATTTTGTCCGGGTGCCCCTCGGTTACCGATTCACTGGTAAAGAGGAGGGAGGGAGCGGTCATGAAGGTGCTACTCATTTGCTGTTCTCCTGACTGCGGTTCGCATGCCTGCCTGCGGCAGTCTTATTCGGCTGTGCCAAGAGTCCACTCGTTCAGATAGGCCTCTTGTTCGGCGGTGAGGGTATCGATTTCAACGCCCATGGCTCTTAGCTTGAGGGCTGCGATCTCGCGGTCCAACTCTTCAGGCATGTCGTAGACGTCGCCGGTCATTTCGTCACAGTGTTTGAGGAGAAACTCGGCGGCCAGTGCCTGATTGGCGAAACTCATGTCCATGACGGCGCTGGGGTGGCCTTCAGCGGCGGCGAGATTGACCAGGCGACCTTCGCCGGCAACATAGATGCGGCGGCCGTCTTCAAGAGTATATTCATCGAGAAAATCGCGCACGCGAGTGATCTTGGTGGACATCGCTTCGAGCCCCTTCATATTAATCTCGACGTCGAAGTGGCCGCTGTTGGCGAGAATGGCACCGTCCCGCATCTGTTCCATGTGATGGCGGTCGATAACGTTTATGTCGCCGGTGGCGGAACAGAATATGTGTCCCGCTTTGGCGGCATGGGACATGGGCAGGACCTGGAAACCGTCCATGACCGCTTCCAAGGCGCGCAAGGGGTCGACCTCGGTGACGATGACGTTGGCGCCCATGCCTTTTGCGCGCATGGCGATGCCTTTGCTGCACCAACCATAGCCGCCGACGACGAATGTTTTGCCGGCCATGAGAACGTTGGTGGCGCGGATAATGCCGTCCAAGGTGCTCTGGCCGGTGCCGTAGCGGTTGTCGAAAAAGTGCTTGGTCATGGCGTCGTTGACGGCGATGACGGGAAAGGCCAGTTTGCCCTGGGCGGCCATCGCCCTGAGGCGGATAACGCCCGTTGTGGTCTCCTCGGTTCCCCCCATTACGCCGTCAAGCAGGCTGCTGCGCTGCGTATGGAGCATGGCGACGAGGTCCATGCCGTCGTCCATAGTCAGGTGGGGACTGGTATCGAGCACGGCGTTAAGGTGGGCGTTGTACAGGGCGTTAGTCTCGCCTTTGATGGCGAATACTGGCATTTCGTAGTAGGAGACGAGGGCGGCGGCGATGTCGTCCTGTGTGCTGAGAGGATTGCTTGCGCAGAGTGCGATTTCAGCGCCGCCGGCGATGAGGATGCGCATCAGGTTGGCTGTTTCACTGGTGACATGCATGGCTGCGGCCATACGTACGCCTTCAAAGGGACGTTCGCGTCGGTAGCGTTCTTCAAGCAGGTCGAGCACGGGCATCTCTTTGGCTGCCCATTGCATGCGAAAGCGGCCGCGCTCGGCCAGGCTGATATCGGCTATGTCGTAGTTCTTGCCATGAACTGCTGTGGACATCTGTGGGGTAACTCCTCAAACGAATGAAGTGTTGTAGACTCAGTATTTCATGGTCAGGCAATTGTCAAAGTGGCGGTTCAACTTGCCCTCTAGCCGGCAAATGCTTTGACTAGAGGTGACCCACACCGAATCAACTTGACCGGCGTCGGCTTGTTTCGAAAGGAAACGTAGTTGGCTTTCTTCAGGAAGTTGTCCCTTTTGGTTCGTCGAAGTTCGCCGCCGTAGGCTGCTATGGGCCGAAACCTGACTCGCTGTTCACTTGGAATCAGTCTGCCTACGATGTCGGCGCCAGCGCGCAGCTGTGGCAGGAATTTGCTGACGCAGGCTGAACTCGCCGTTAGTTCAATTGGTGCAACCCACTCGGTGTCGGGAGTGGGGCCTGCTACGAAAAGAAAATCTGATCGCGGTTCCTCAGGGTCTACAGGCGCTGCCTCGTGTTCAAGATTGATGAGAGCCATAGGCTTCGGCGCGTTTTCCAACGGTAACGAGCAACGTCCATCGCGACACGAAGTTGTGTGGCAACGCGGGTCAGTACCTTCCATGATTGCTTTCACTGCAGACAAATGGGCTATTCCTCTTGAATTCGGGTAGAAATCTCCACCCATCGGTTGTAAAGGGATTCGGTTACGAGACCGAAGCCAGCGGGAAAGGTAGCGGACTCTTCATCAAGAGATATCTCCCTAACAACAGAGCCGCCCTTTTTCTCATCTGGTTCGAAGAACCATGCGCCTAACTGGTCCGGACAAAGAGCGATCTCTCCATCTTCGATTCCTTCTCGGCGTTCGATTGGCAGGTCGGACAGTCGAACCAGGTTTGCTAGTTCCTCAAGAATCCATTCACTGTGCGTAGTAATGAGGATCCTGATACCTGACTGCACTGCGGCAACCAGCAGCCTAGTAATCTTGGCCTGCATTTCAGGGTGCAAGTGGGACTCTGGTTCCTCAATAATCAGCAGGTCTCCTATTTGGACAACGTGGCGAAGGTACAGAACGATGGGAGCCAATTCCGATACCATCGATGATGTGCTCATAAGCCCAAGTTCATGTTCCCACTCTCTCGGCCGGTAGGAAAAAGTGGGGAAACTGGTTTCAGAGCCCTCGATTTGTATTTCGCCCAAAAGGACTTCCTGTTCCAGCTGGCGCGCGAGATACGAACCTTTACCTGGAGTGTTGGTGGCTGAACCCGCCAAAGAAACGAGCTGAACGAGGAAGTCGCCTATGATTCCAGAAAAAGCTTGTCGCGATAGATGCCCGGATCGACGAGGTCGCGATGCGTCGGAAATCAAGGAACGCAAAACCAGTTGGTGCGCATGCATGATTCCACCTCGGTCGGCAGGAAGATAGTGGGCAGGTCGACTGCAAGGGCCGCCTAACAGTGTGACAATCCCGTCCGCGAGAGCCTGTACAGTCTTGAGAACCTTGGATTTGCTTACTAGCCCCATCACTTCCCATTTCTTTACTGCAAAGTTATGCCAACTGGCACTCCAGTCAATCAAACCCTGGCTGAGACGACAACGCAATGTTCTGGGAAAAGTAGGTTCCAATGTGGCACCCTGCTCATTCAACGAAATTCTAAAAAGGAATCCGTCGCTTTCCTCAGTTTTTGCAGCGTCTCCTGATCCCAGTGAGAATCCGGATCCCTTTCCGCTAGAGTACCTCGCAAGCTGTATAGTTGGGTCAACCCCAAAACATCTGGCAATATCACTATCGAGAAACACGCTCAGACCTGTTATTGAGTCCAGGAATGGCCTAACTGTGGAAGCAACTGTTTCGGGTACATCGACTATGCTTCCCTTCTGCCAATTGGCAATCTGAAGACCAAGAAGGGCAGTGTTAAGCCAAGCATCCAGGGCTGCAATGTCGCCATCTGTCAAGTCAACCTTAAAGCCCTGGATTCTCTGGATTCGATCTTCTCCCCAAAGTTCTTCGGGGACGCTGAAATACTCACTGTCTCTTGTAAAGCTACCAAAAAGCCTATGCAGTGCATAGATGAGTGCAGCCATGTAGGACTTGCCGGTGTTGCTTGGCCCTACAAACACTGTCAGCTGGCGTAGCTCAATCTTCCCTTCGGCAATCGGTCCGAAGTTTTCGACGGACACTTCAAGGGGTTTGGAGTGCGAGTTTTCCATCATGTCTTGAATCATCTAGGGCGCAATTCGTCCTAGAATGACAGCCTAGAGTCCCCTCGTTGCGAAGCCCTCAAAGAAACGGCAATGTACCTTAAATCCTAGCTTCTCATAGATGGATTTGGCAACCAAATTCTGTTCATCTACGTTCAGCACAATCACGCTGAATCCGTCTTTCTGGAGGGCGCGTGTGATGCTTATTGTGACTGCTTTCCCGAAGCCCAGGCCTCGGCGACCGGGTCTTGTGTAGATGTTGCCGATGGCAGCTACGCCCTGTGAGATGATCCTGTTTATCGAGACCGAGCCAATGGACTCAATTGGATTCGAGCCCTGTAGGGTCGGGCTTGCCTGACGATACGTAACGTGAGTGCCGCCGGCTGAGGCGAGAATCCCGTCTTCGTCTTCGATGCCAAAGAAGAAGCCGTCTTCGAGCTGATCAGGGTCGAAAGCGTCCGGTGCGTAGTCGCCACCGTGTCGGTAGAGGGTGGTCAGCCGGTTGGCGTCGGACGCGGAGAGGCGACGGGCCGGCCAGGCGGGCAAGGGGATATGCTTGCCCTGTGGCAGCGCCATACGCACCATTTTCTGGGGAGAGACGTTTCGATAGTACCGTTGGACGACTGGCAGGTGCGATGGAAGGATGCTCAGGAACAGTTCGGGCGGCAGTTCAGCGGTAGACAGAGCGGCAGCGACACCTTCAGGCTCGCCTGCGGTCAGTAGAATCGGTGGCTCGAGCCCGAAGTATATAAGCGCCAGTCCGCTGGCATCCCCGGAGACGAACCAGCGGCAGTGGCGGGCTAGGTCGGGGCGGAGGTCGGCGATGGCGTAGGCGGCCCAGACCGGGTCCTGGGACAGGACTTCGAAAACTGCCTCGCTGGCAGCGTGCCCGTTACGCATTTCAGGCCGGTTCTCCCCAGAGCAGTTCCTCGCCGAAAGTCTGTTCGTAGCGGAGGGCAAACTCCTGCGGGGTGAACTTGTGATTGGTTGTCCCGAACTGCTCCAGCACGTAGGTGGCGCACAGTGAACCAACGCGGCCGCACACGTCAACGGGCAGCCCGGCGCTGTAGGCGGCAAAATAGGCGCCGCGGTAGGCGTCACCTGCCCCGGTGGGCTCGGCTACCTTGAGAGGCGGCGCTATGGGTATGTGAAACTCCTGGCCTTCATGATAGATCAGACTACCGGCGCGGCCTTCGGTGACGACCAGCGTGCCAACCTCCTGGAGAATCGTCTGTCTCGACCAGCCGGTCTTGTTTTCGATGACTGCCATTTCGTAGTCGTTGACCATCAGCCAGGTGGCGCCCGGAATGCTCTCGCGCAGGTCTTCGCCGCTCAGCCGGGCGGTCTGCTGACTGGGGTCATAGGCAAAGGGGACGCCCAGATCGCGGCACTCTGAGGCGAAGTTCAGCATGGCCTGGGGATCATTGGGGCTGATAACCACGACGTCAGCATCGGTCAGACCGTGGTCGGCAAGGGAGACGTCGCGGCAGTCGCTCATTGCGCCGGCGTAGAAGTTTGCGATCTGGTTCTGCTCTTCGTCGGTACTTACAAAGAAACTGGCGGTGAATTTGTTGGGGATTTCAACGACATGGTCGGTGTTGATTCCGTGCTGGTCCAACCAGGCCTTGTAGTCGCCGAAGTCCTGACCGACGGTTCCAAATAGAATCGGATCGCCGCCGAGGAGCTTGAGAGAATAGGCGATATTGGCGGCAGTGCCTCCCCGCTGGCGAACCATGTCTTCAACCAAAAAGCTGACGCTCAGGCGAGTCAGTTTTTCGGTGATTATCTGATCGGTGAATCTTCCGGGGAAGGACATCAGGTAGTCATAGGCGATGGAGCCGGAAACTACGATTCTCATAGGGCACCCAAGTAAAGACTGGTCATGGTGTTTTGTGGCTGCCACCATTTTCCAAACTTAGCAGAATGGAGGCGTTGAGCTTGGATTCGGATATACCGGATGGAGTCGGCTCGACGCGATAGGCTGCTGCGCCGGCGCGGGCGGCGACAACGCGGGGTGGTTCGCAGCCAACGAAATGAAGGGCTGCGTTGTCATCGATCCCGTAGCCTCCCACCATTTTGCCGTCTGAGATCTGGCGATGGTAGCTGGGCCGCCTTTCGGCCTCGCCGTCGTAATGTGGAGCGCAACTGCCGGCAAGAAAGCCGAGGCATTGGAGAGCCGTCAGGCTACCCGGAATCGAATCGGTCAGCCCTTGATCGAACCAGCAGATGGCGCCGGCGCTGACTCCGCAGAGAAGCGTGCCCTGCTGCCAGCCCTGGCGCAGAATCTTGTCGACGTCCCACTCCCGCCACAAGGCCAGCATCGACTTCGTGTTGCCGCCGCCGACGTAGATTATGTCCTGGTCCAGGAGAAACGTGGCGACGTCGGCGGTGTGCGGCCTGAAGAGGGAGAGGTCAGATGGCAGGGCGTTGAGCTCCAGGAAGTGGCGGTAGAAGTTGGCGATGTAGAAGGCGTCTTCTCCGCTTCCCTGGGACAGAAAGCAGATGCGGGGACGACCGGCCGGAACCTGGGCCAGCAGGTACCGGCTCAGGCTCACGTCCTCTTCATTTGTTGTCATGCTGTGGCCGCCCAGCGCGATGATTTGGGGCAGGGCTCTGCTGTCGGTTGGCATTCGCCTATTCGTATCGCGAGAACATGGGTACCTGGACCTTGGAAACTTGAAATGCCAATGCGTTATCGGTGCGTTGAAGGGCGGTCAGGCTTGGGCCGAGGTTATCCACTGGACCGAGCTCTCAGGCGTTTCGTGGCTGAGGAGGTCATCGATGAGCGCGGAAGGGTCGTCTCTTACGACGAGCAGGCGGCTGTACCGATCGGCGATAAAGCCCTGATCTATCTGGTGGGCGAGCATCTGCCGTAAGGGATCGAAGAAGCCGTTAACGTTGAGCAGCCCCATCGGCTTGTTGTGAATGCCCAGCTAGATCCAGGAGATGGTCTCGAACAACTCCTCCAAAGTGCCGATCCCGCCAGGTAATGTGATGAATGCGTCGGCGAGCTCAGCCATGCGGGCTTTGCGCTGGTGCATGGTCTCGACGACCTCGATGTGACCGATTGTTTCGCCGGCTATCTCTTTGGCTGCGAGTGGCCCCGGAATGATTCCGTAGACGGCAGCGCCGCCATCGTGAGCCGCTCGGCTTACAGCACCCATCAGTCCCAGGTTGCCGCCGCCATAGACAAGCCCGTATCCTCGCCGGGCAATTTCGGTTCCCAGGGCAGCGGCCTGGTTGGCATAGCGTTCGTCGACCCCGTCGCTGGAGCCGCAAAAGACGCAAATGCGTTCGATGCGGCGCAGTTCACTCATGGTTATCCTCTTTCGGACCTTTCCGCAAGAATGGCGGCACGCCCTTTCTCGACGGCGTGGCGCAAGCTCTGGTCGAACGGGGGATAGCAGATGCCTTCCTCGGTGACGATGCCGGTCAAGTAGCGGTGTGGTGTAATATCGAAAGCCGGGTTGTAAACGGGCACGTCGGCGGGGGCAATTGCGCGTGCGCCGATTTCGGCCACCTCTTCGGCCCCCCGTTCTTCGATCGGAATGTGGTCGCCGTCCGGAAGGTCCAGGTCGACCGTGCTGGTGGGCGCGACGCAGTAGACGGGAATGCCGTTTTCCCTGGCGACCACAGCAACTTTGTAAGTGCCGATCTTGTTTGCGACATCGCCGTTGGCGGCGACGCGATCGGCGCCGAATACAACTACGTCGACCTGGCCGGTTCGCATCAGGTGCCCGGCGGCGTTGTCGGCAATGAGATGCATGGGGACCTCGGCCCGCATCAGCTCCCAGGCGGTCAGGCGGGCACCCTGCAGGCGGGGTCGGGTCTCGTCCACCCAAACATGGATGTCTTTGCCCTGTTCCTGGCAGGCGTAGATTACGCCTAGAGCAGTGCCGAAGTCCACGGTAGCCAGTGAACCGGTGTTGCAGTGGTGGAGAAGGTTGGCGCCGTCGGGTACGACAGCGGCGCCGTTGAATCCCATGCGCCGGTTGATTCTGACGTCTTCGTCGGCCAGCGCCTCGGCTTCTGCCAGTAACGCTTGCTTCAGCTCGTAGGTTGAACTCCGGCCGGACGCAGCTTCGCCGGCAATCTCCTCGGCCAACGTGAAGAGCCGTCGAGTCGCCCAGGCAAGATTCACTGCGGTTGGCCTGGCGGCGTCGAGAGTTTCCTTGGCCTGGCGGAGTTCGTCGAGCAGGGCCGCGCTATCGTCGGCGTCGCTGAGATAGGCGGCCAGGGCCATGCCGTAGGCGGCCGTGGCGCCGATGGCCGGAGCGCCTCTCACATACATTTCGTTGATGCTGCGAGCGACCTCGGCGACGGTACCAAACTCGGCGATTACCTCCTCGCCGGGAAGCAGCCGCTGGTCTATCATTTTAACTTTTCCGTCTTGCCAGTAGACGGTGCGCATGTTAGGCACTCCCTTCGCCAAAATGAAACCCCTCCGGGTCGATCCAGAGGGGTACACGTACGCAGGGCAATCTCATCTTTCGAGCCGCAGCCGACTCGTCGGAATTGGCACCTTCAGAGTAAACCCAGCGGAACTGAACGGAGATTGCGACAGGGGTACAGGGCCTGAAATGCGTTTGCGAGGCCGTGTGGGCTTGTACGCAATCTACCGGTCAGCAACCGAGAACCGGGACTCCGGCAGGTTGCCGGGGGATCATCGGGCCGGTCCCTCCCCCCACTCTGGATAAGAGAAGCAGATTTCTAAGGTTCCTCGGCGGACAGATTAGCACAGGGTGGTCCGCTGTGTCAAAAGGCGACGAAGTCACGGGTTATCCTGACATTGGGGCAAACATAAGTGTACCTCTGGAGGCACCCAAGCCACAGTCAGCTTTCTTTCCAATTGCCTGCAAATGAAGTGGTGTTTCTCACTCCTCACTCCTCTCCCCT
>JAPPKT010000616.1 GCA_028819675.1 Caldilineaceae bacterium
TGACGATGCAGCGGTTGCTAAGGTTCGCGCCGGATTCCAGTTCGGCTGCGGCGGCGGCGCGCAGAAAGGGCGCGGCGGCGCGGATCATTTTGAAGGGAGCAGTAAGGTGAACGTCGAGGATCGCCTGCCATTGTTCATCCGTGAGCTTGTGGGCCATGGCGTCCCAGGTATAGCCGGCGTTGTTGACAACGACGTTCAGTTTTCCGAATGTGTCGACGGCGGTCTGCATGAGCAGTTCCGGGAATCCGGCGGCGGTGACATCGCCGGAGACTGCTACGGCTTGCCCTCCTTGGGACAGAATGGCATTGGCAGTCGCTGCGGCCAGGGCTGCGTCAAGGTCGTTGACTACGACGCTGGCGCCGTGCTCTGCAAACTGCAGGGCGGCGCTGGCCCCGATTCCCCGACCCGCACCTGTTATGACTACGGTCTGGTCGTTGAACATGGTCAGTGGTCAGTGGTCAGTGGTCAGTGGTCAGTGGTCAGAGAAAGTATAATCTGAAAGGCGGTCGGTGAAATAGGGAATCTCCTGTTGTCATGCTGATTCCAGGTGGCCATTTGGGACAGAACTGGCATTCCCTCAGTCTTCGAAATAGAGACGCGAGACCATTTCGGCGACGCAGGTGGGTTTCTCTACGCCTTCGATCTCAACGGTTACGTTGTGAATGAGCTGCAGGCCGTTTCCTCTCACCTCCTCGACGGACTGGAGCTGGGTCGAGGCGCGTATTCTGGAGCCGGCGAGGAGCGGGTGGGGGAAGCGCACTCGATTGAGGCCGTAGTTTACGGTGAGGGCCACGCCGGGATACCTGGGCTTGTCGGGTTCAACCATTCCGGTAAGGTGGGGAACGAGGGCGAGCGTGAAGAAGCCGTGCGCGACGGTGGCGCCGAAGGGCGAGTCGCGGGCGGCCCTTTCTTCGTCGACGTGAATCCACTGATGGTCCAGCGTTGCGTCGGCGAAGCTGTTGATCATGTTCTGGGTAACGGTGAACCAGCCGCCGGAGGTGGATTCGGCGCCGATTTTCGATTGCAGGTCTTCGTATGCAGCTTGTCGGGACATCGTCTTCTCCATAATCGTGTCTTGGCGGTCGTCAGGCGGTCATGCCGCCGTCCAAATTGATGGCCTGCCCGGTGATAAAGCGAGACTGGTCTGAGCAAAGCCAAACGATGGCATCGGCGATGTCTCGCGGCTTGCCAAAGCGGCGCATTGGAATGCGCTCGAGCATCTTCTCCGCCCTGTCGGGGTTGCCAGCGATGAGCGGATTGAACAGGGGTGTTTCGGTGAAGACGGGGCAGACTGCGTTTACGCGAATATTGTGGCGTGCAACTTCCTGTGCTGCGACACGGGTGAGACCGATAACGGCGTGCTTGGAGGCGGTGTAGGCGGCCTGGTTCGGGAGTCCGAGTTTGCCCGCCAGGGAAGCTACGTTAACGATCGACCCACCCTGCCCGGCCATGCGACCGATCTCTTCCTTCATGCAGTAGAAGACGCCGGTGAGATTCACCGCCAGAACCCTGTCCCAACCTTCGTGCGGGTAGGAGCGCAGCTGTTCCCAAGGACCTCCTATCCCTGCATTGTTGACTGCGAAGTCGAGACGGCCGAAACGGCTAGCGGTCTGCTCAAATAGACTCTCCACATCATTGTGATCAGATACGTCGCAGCGGATGAACAGCCCGTCTACGCCGCACTTCTGCATCTGGTCCACCGTATCTGAGCCGCCGTCGGCGTCCACGTCGGCGGCAACGACTGATGCGCCCAGCTCTGCGAAGCGTATTGCGGTCTCGCGCCCGATTCCAGATGCGGCACCGGTGACCAGTGCTACATTGTCATTGAAGTTCATTGTATTCGCTCACAGTCAGGGGCTGGAAGTATGCGTTGTGTTCGGAGTTGGCACAGTTTCGGCGGCCGTCTCCAGTAGAGTTTCGCCCAACTCCTGGAGTTCGGCAAAAAAGTCGCTGGCTTCGACGGTTGCAGCGAAAAGTTGGACCATACCTCGATTGAAACTGTTCAGAAAGGAGTCGAAGCCTGGGGGGAATTGCCAAACCAGAGCTGTGGGTACAGCGTCGGCAAATGGGGCGAGACGGGGGAAGTGCGTTTTCCATTCCTCTCTCAAGTCGTTGCGGGCTGGAATCCAGCCGCCGTTGTTGGGCAGGGAGCGGATTACGTCAGTTCCGCTTAGCAGAGCCGCCAGCTCAAAGGCATCGTTCTTGCGCGTTGATGCGGCAGAAACGGCATAGCAACTGGTGAAGGCTACGGAAGTGTTCCCCCCAGCAGGTCCCGAGGGGATAGGTGCTACTCCATAGTGGAAGTCAGGAAACTCGACTTCAAAGTAGGGAGCTATCCAGTTCCCCTCAATTGTCAGTGCGCCCTTGCCTTTTGCCAGGACCTCTCCGGTCCATTCGTTATTCGACTCACCGGCATGGCCGGCGAAGTTGTCACGGAAGATCTGGATGTACCAGTCCATTGCGGCTGCGGCTGCAGGAGACTCCAGAGCCATACGGCCGCTGTCATCGATGATTGTACCACCGGCCCCGTACAGGAAGGGAAGCCAGCGGGAAAGATCGGGGGATTCGATGAATCCGAAGCGGTTGCGTTCCAAGTCGGTTTGGCCGACTGCAACCTCTCTCAGCGACTCCCAACTTTTTGGGGGAGAGCGGCCGGCGGCAGCCAGGCCGTCACTGTCGAAGACGAGCGCCAGCGTGCGTACTTCGCGGGGCAGACAGTAGCGCAGTTCCGAAGTCTCGCCTGGCCAGGTAAAGGCAGCGGCCAGTCGGGGCGGGTAGGCTGTTGGGTCAAGGAGGTTTTCTTCAGCGGGGGCCAGCAGTCCCTGGCTCGCGAGGTCCGGAAAGAGAAACGCTGAAACGACGACAAGGTCCGGGGGTTCTTCGCCGGAGAGCCGGTCGACGAGCGCCTGGCCGTAGTCTTGCGAGGCGGACAACCGGACCTGCAACTCCTTACCTTCAGCCCAAGAGACGATGCGGCTCTGCAAGGCCTCGGTGACCTGCCCCTCTTCAGGGAAGAAGAGTTGCAGATGGCGATCGCTTGCATCAGGTTCACTCCTCAACTGGAGGAAAGGTAGTTCTGGCAGGCGGGGACGAAAAGGCAGCGCGTTGCATCCGCTGAGTAGCGCTACCAGTAGCAAGAGCCCGAAGGGCAGTGGGAGGCGAAGGGAGGCGTAACGCCGGAGCGTTGCGCCTATCCCGAAGGTGCACCTGCCCTGGCTTGCTTCATTGCTGACTGTCAACGAACGCTGAATAGGCATCGGCGTCCATCAGCTTCTCGAGTTCGGCTCCATCTTCGACTTCTATTTTTAGGAACCAAGCCCCGTACGGGTCACTGTTGACCAGTTCGGGCGTGTCGTTCAGTTCTTCGTTGACGGCGGAGACGGAGCCGGAGACGGGGGCGATTATGTCCTCAGCCGCTTTGACCGATTCGACGACCGCGACGGCTTCACCGGCGGATACAGTCGTACCGATTTCAGGTAGCTCGACAAATACGATGTCGCTCATCATATCCTGTGCGGCATCGCTGATACCGACGACGACCTGGGAATCTTCCTGTCGGGCCCATTCGTGGGTGTCGGCATATTTCAGACTTTGTTCGTAGACGTAGGTTGCCATCGTGTTCTTCCCTTCTTTCAAGTGGCACCGGTTTCCAGATGAGCGGCTGGCGAAACCTTTAATTCATAGACGCAGGCGTGCGCAGGCTGCGGAGTTATGTCTTCCGGCGGCCCGGAATCGCCAGCCAATCGTTTAAGCTTTTTTCAGGCCAACAGTGACTTCCTCTTCGCCCAGAGCAAAGGTAACGGTCTCGCTGCCGGCAAGTTCGCCGACGTCGGAGGCGAATCCAACGTCCAAGGTCAAGGTTTCAGACACTACGTAGTCCTGATGTGCAGACAGCAGGCTGCTCAGGAGCGGTGTGTCTGACAGCGTCAGCTCGATGCGGTCGCTAATATCCAGATCGGAGTCTTTTCGCAGCTGCTGAATGCGACGGACGAGCTCGCGTGCGTGGCCTTCAAGCTCCAGCTCGGGAGTGAGTGTGGTGGTGACGGCCACCAGGTAGCCGCCGTCCTCGGCGACGGCGAGGCCGGCGCGCGGGGTGCGGCGGACCTCGACGTCCTCGGGTTCTACGACGTACTCCTGATCTTCGCCTACCACGGTCACCGATTCACCGGCGTCAAAGCCGGCGGCAAGTTCACGCTGGTCCATCTCTGCGAACTTGCTCCTGATGACAGGGTAGCCGCGGCCGTATTTTTGGCCAAGTTGCTTGGGCAGTGGGAAGACAGTCACATCGACAAGATCTCCGGCTGTGCCTGCGAAACCGAGCTCCTTGACGTTGAGTTCGGTGAGGAGCAGGTCTCGCAGCCTCTCCAGTCCAGCGTATTCTTCTTCTGAGCGAGTGCGAACGATGACCCGTTGTACAGGCTGGCGTACTTTGAGCGCAACCGATTCTCTCGCGGCTCGTCCCAGCGTCGTCACCTTTTGGGCCAGGCCCATGTCGGCATGAAGGCGGTCGTCGATGGCGGACTCATCAGACTGCGGCCAGGCGGCAAGATGGACGGAGTCCGGCGCCTCCGGCTGAACGCCTACGACCAGATTCTGGTAGATTTCTTCCGAGATGAAGGGGATGGCCGGGGCCAGGAGCTTGGCGACAGTAGTGAGCGTGTGATGCAGGGTCGACAGGGCGGCAGGGTCGCCGTCCCAGAAGCGGCGGCGGTTGAGACGCACATACCAGTTGCTGAGCTCGTCGACGAAGTCGGCGATAGGGCGTGTGGCGGCGGTGACGTCGTAGGCCTCATATGCGGCGGTCACGTCGCGTACGAGACGGTTGAGTTCGGACAGGAGCCAGCGATCCTGTAGGGCGGCTTCGGCGGAAACGTTTGCGCCGTTTCCTCCAGTGCCGTTTCCGTCCTGAGATTCCTGAAGATTAGCGTAGACTACGAAAAAGCTGTAGGTGTTCCACAGCGTATTCAGAAAGCGGCGCTTCACCTCGGCCACGAGGTTGCCGCTGAAGCGGCGGGCATTTCCGGGTGGTCCGGCGGTATACATGTACCAGCGGGTGGCGTCGGCGCCGTGTTCGGCAAAGA
>JAPPKT010000483.1 GCA_028819675.1 Caldilineaceae bacterium
CCGCGTTCGTAAGCGTCTGTTTGCGGATATATTCCTGCGGCACCTTGCCCGCATGTGTGTTTCTCACTTCAATATAGTAGCCGAAGACCTTGTTGTAGCTTACTTTCAGACTTGGAATGTTGAGGCGCGTCCGTTCCACATTCTCAAGCGCGGCAACCCACTCCTTGGCATGGCGGCTGTTTTCTACGATTGCATCCAGCTCATCACTGTATCCGGGCCGGATGATGCCCGGATTCGCCAGCGTAGCTGAAGGTTCATCGTCGATCGCTCTCTGCAGAAGCTCGATCGAGTGCTTACAGTCCGGCAGTTTGCCCGTCATCTGTTCGAAAAAGGCGTCTGATGGGGCCAAGGGTGCAGTCCAATTCCCCGGCCCCCTTTCGGAGTCCGGCCTGGAGCAAGTGATCAACTGGCGAAGGGTAGGCGCACTGCCGAGGATCTCCCGGACACCAAGTAGATCGCGTGGCAGCGCCTTGGCCTGGGTTATGCGGTTGATCCAGCGCTCCAGGTCTCCCATGCCTCGCAGCACGTCGCGTACCTGAACCCGCAATTCGGTCTCGCTCACCATTGCCTTGACTGACTCCAGCCTTGCGTTGATGAGAGCGACATCGAGCAGTGGGCGTCCCAGCCAGCTCCGAAGCAGCCGCCCTCCCATCGGTGTCAGGGTTTCGTCCAACACGCCAAGAAGGCTGCCCCGCACGTCGGCGCCGCGTATCGTTTCCGTCAACTCAAGATTGCGCCGCGTGGAGTCGTCCAACACCATGAACTCGCTCACAGCGTAGCTGTGCAGTCTGACCAATTGGGAGAGGGCGCTGGGCTGCATCTCCTGCAAGTAGGCAAGGATGGCGGCCGCCGCGCGCACGGCCTGCGGCCTTTCCTGCAGGCCGAATCCGTCCAGGCTGCGGACTCCGAGATGCCGTTGCAGCGCATCGCGGGCCGTGTCAATCTCCACCTGCCAGGCTTCAACTGGCGAAACAAGCGCCTGCAAACTGGCGATCAAAGGTGCGAGCCTGCTCTCTTCGGCATTCCAATCGGACGTAACCAGCTCGCTTGGCCGCAGGCGGGCCAACTCCTCTTCCAGTCGTTGCTCGGTCTCAGCCAAGCCGCCGCTGTCGATCTGTGTCGCCGCAAACTCGCCAGTGGTAATGTCACAATAAGCAATGCCTGCCTCATCGCCGCGGGCGCTAAACAGAACGGCGACAAGATAGTTGTTGCGGTCGTCGTCCAGCATCGAAGGTTCCGCGATGGTACCCTTGGTGATTACCTGCTGGATCTCCCGGTCCACCAGGCCTGACCCCGGTTCGCTGACCTGTTCTGCAATAGCTACTTTGTGACCGGCCTCAACCAGTTTCGCCAAGTAGCCTTCGACGCTGTGATAGGGAACGCCAGCCAGCGGCACGCGCTGATTGTTGCCGACCGGCCGGCTGGTGAGCACGACATCGCAGACCTCAGCCACGATCTCGGCGTCGTGATCAAAGGCTTCGTAAAAGTCCCCCAGGCGGAACAGCAGAATGCAGTCCGGATGCTGGCTCTTCAATTGCAGGTACTGACGGCGCATCGGGGTTGTCATGGCTGCTTTGAGTCCGGCTGCATTCAACGGCCCGGATTGGCCGTGCGACCTTCCGATTGCCAGAAGACGCGGCTATTGGGATCGCCGTAAAGGGTATAGGCGAGCCACGTGGGGTTGGCGCCCTGCAAGGCTCGCACCTGCTGCCTTGCCGAGTAGAAGGCTTCGCCAAGCGTCTTCCCGGCCCAGAGCTCCTCATAGAAGATGTGTGCGAACCTTGAGGCCAGCTCGTCGTGCACCTCCCACAGCGCGCCCACGAACGCTGTGACGCCCAGATGGTCCACCAGACGCTTTGCCCAGCCCCCCAGCCCGGTCAAGTTGTAGCCGACACGGGCGCCATGACAGGTATTCAGGAATATGAGCGGCTTTTCGCGACGTAGCCCCTTGGCCCGACGCCGCGTCAGGTCACTGGGGAACAACGGGTCGCCCTCCAAGACGATCGGAGACTCGTCCACAAAGGCCTGGTTATAGTTGCCGTGGGTTGCGAAGTGCAAGAGCTGGGCTCCGCCTTGCTCCGCCAGATCAAGGAACTGGTCGCGGGTGGTGACCGGCGCCGCGGTCTCGATCTTCCGCGCCGCCAGGCTGTCGAAATACTGAATCTCTTGGTTTACAAATTCCAGCGAAATCATCGGCGCGACAAGACGAGCGGCCCGGATGTTCAGATCGGATGGCACCGCTGCCCCTGCCAGCCAGCGGCTCATGCACCATGCTCCGGCTAGATGGTCGTCCTCGACATCCTCGCCGTCCACAAAGTCGTAAGGCTTTACCAGCTCCCAGGGAATCCAGGGTTCGTCACTGACGATCAAAAGGTTCCTCAACTCCCCGGCGTCCCGCCGCGTCTTGATCTCCCAGTAAAGCTGTCGCAAGGGAGCAGGGAATAGCTGCTCATAGAGCTCGATACCGAGGTCTGCGACTTCCACTTCCATGCGAACAGCTTCGGCGCCGGGTAGATCGGTGCCGGCCCGGGCCGCAAAGGTGCTTAGTCGCTCGGCCAGCCGGTCGAAAAAGAGGTCGGGTCGAGAGAGGTCATTGAAGACGATTGAGCCGGCGCTTCGTCCATCCAGGGCAGATATCTTCTGCGAATGGAGATGGAAATGAAGTGTTCGTCCGTCGGCGTCTCGTGTGATGCGCAGCTCTATGTCTGCAGCCGGAATCGGCGTGCCCTGCGGTATGGATACACCTTCACCGGCGCGGACTACGGAGGCCGTGCCGAATACGGGAGGCACTTCTTCTTCCTCGCTGCTGATGTCCGCCAGGCGCCGGGTGCCCCCGCGTAGGAAAGGGAAGCTCCTTACCGCGACCTCCAATGTCAATGAACCTGCGTTCCTGCCACGGTGGTAGAAATCGACCGTAACCCACTGTGGGCCGGTACGGTCGTCAGCAAGTTGGAAGAGAAAAACGGCCGGCTGCGAATCACCCTCCTGAGGAACCGCGATGGTACGCCGCAGGGCGGGACCCTCGCGAGCGCCGCCGCCATAACCGCTGACCTCTTCAAACCCCGGTGCGCGCACCACAACGTCCACATACTCGATTTCGTCCTGAAACGCGATATCGACCTCGGCCTGGCCGCGGCTCTCACGAGGACGGTCGCGAACCAGCTGCACAACCAGAGGATACTTGACGTCGTTGCGATTGGAGATAGTCGGCGGAAAATCAACGTAGGTGTGAAACTGGATGACCGCGTCCCGACTCGCTACGCCTGCGGCGGGGGCGGCTGCACCTTCTTGTAACGGCCCTGCCCCTTTCCCCGCATGACCGCCTGGCCGCGGCAGTCCGCTTGATTCGGTTGACGGAGGGCCAGCACCCCGAAGGGCGGGAGCGGGCGGCACACGATAGGATCGCGGTACATAGTTGGAGGGGTCATCGCGCATTGTCCGCAGTAGGTTGAGCGCCTGCAGGTAGCTTACACCCATTGCCCTCCCGTAGCCGGCACTGTCACCCGCAATGCCGCCGCGCATCGCTTCTTCGATGAGCGGCAGCACCGCCTCGATGGATGCGAGATCGTCCAGGAAGCTCGTGAAGACGGCGCGTCTTTCCATCGCGCTGATGTCTGTCTCACCTGCCGCCGCCGCCGCCGCATTTCGCAGCCGGTCAACCTGGCTGCGGGTCAGCGGGTCCAGACTCCAATAGCTGCGAAAGAACCGGCGCAGGACCGAATCCACGATGTTCAGGAGCTGGCGATCATCCCAGCTTCGCGAGGAAAACTCCTGTCGTCTGCCTTCTACGCCTGCCATGCTTCGCCTTCCACGGGGAAAGTCAATGGGCCTGTATCGTAATGCGGTCAAATACTGCCGGAAGTGGTGCGCAGGATCGTATCATAGCGGCCGAGGTTTTTCAATTCCCAGCCATGTTTTCGCATGCCCCGCCGCGGGCATTTCTGCCTTCTCCGCACCCGACAGATTCCTGGCGAAGCTCACCGTCTTTAGCGATTTTTCCAAGAGTGATTGTACAATTTGCAGGCCTCGTTAGTGGCGAATTAAGGCGACCCCAGCTATCTCATTCAGGAGTGTCCTATGAGCATCGTCCACCTGGCTCGAACAGTCTATGACGGCATTATCGCCCACGCCCGTGAAGGGAAACCTGAGGAGATTTGCGGTATCTTGAGGGGAAGGGATGGACGGGCGACCCAGCTTTACCGTGCCCGCAACTTGGCCGACGACAAAATTGACAACTACGATGTTGACCCACAAACGCTCCTGAAGCAGTTCGAGTTTGAAGAGGCAGGAGACGAAATGGTGGCGATCTACCACTCTCATCCCGTTTCGGTCGCCTATCCTTCTGCCACCGATGCCTGGAACGCCCATTACCCGGAGACCTATTACCTCATCTGTTCGCTGGAATTCGACGACGCGCCGGCGATCCGGGCCTTTCGAATGGAACCGCATTGGCCCGATGCGGACCTGGACGCGGTCCAAAATGCCATCCCTTTCAATGAGGTCAGGCCCGGCCTGTTCGGCTACTTTCAGGACGCCGGCGCCCCCGTGCCGCAGGAACTGGGAGACTTTCTTATCGGGACTGCTCCTCCTCTCTACATTGTCTTCGCCCTTGACGACTCGGGCACGGTTGAAGACTTCAGGGTCGTCGGCGTGAGAGAGTTCCCGGTGCACATAACGGAAGGTGGGTAATCTCTAGGATCCCTTACCTCGTCGATCCGCCAACTGGCAGCGAAGCCGCTCGAACCCACCTTGGCTGCCACCTGAAAGACGACGAATTTCGGAATTCTGTGGTTCGTCAGAGGTCTCAGGATCCTACCCGCCCTTGGCATTGACTTCCGCATTCGGGTGCATCCCAAAATTGGGGGTGAACTCTCGTATACCTATGGAGGCAACCAAGCCTTGGTCAGTTCCCATTCCAATTTCCACCAGAATAAGCCCCGCCACTGACTACTAACTGCTGCAGTTCTGGGCGGTCGGGCCGATTAGGGCCGCCCATTTTGGGGGGGGGGGGGGGGGGGGGGGCGCGGGCCCCCCCCCCCCCCCCCCCCCCCCC
>JAPPKT010000039.1 GCA_028819675.1 Caldilineaceae bacterium
CAAGGGAGGGCCGAATAGGCCCGACCGCCCAGAACTGCAGTAGTCAGTAGTCAGTAGTTAGTAGTCAGTGACGGCGCTTATTCTGGCGCAAACTGGAATGAGAACTGACCGTGGCTGGGTTGTCTCCAGAGGTATGCGACTTTTTACCCTCATTTGGGATGCACCCATACTGCAGTGGTCAGTGGTTAGTGGTCAATGACTGGGCGGCATGTGGGGGATGGTTGTGTGGACCGGACAGTCGTTCGTCAGTACTTAAGGTTTGCGGGATTGATAAGGATGGTCAGGATAGCGCGCGCTCGTTTGTTGTCTGTCGGGGGGGCTATTTGCTCCGAAGGGAAGGAGAGATGTAGTGGGATAGCGTTGTGGGATGCGCGTATTGGTGTGGTGTGCAGTCCAAATGGGGCGGGAGGGCGAGGGCATTCGCAAGGGGTGTCCCTACGGGTGCTGGCGCAGGGGATGAAAGCGGTGTGCGTCATCGGTTTGTGACCTCAGTTTTTGATTGTGCCGGATGCTACGCGGGGGGACTGAATTAGTCATTCCGACAGATGTGTTGATCGTGTATAATCGGACTTTATGAGAGATATCCTTTGCGGGCAGCGAAGCCATCGAAAGGGTGCCAGGCGTAGCGGCGGGGCTCGTCTGCGCATTATTGCGCTGGCCGCCGCGTTGCTGGCAGCCGCATTGCTGGTAATCGATGTCGGAGACGGGGTTCCGCATGTGAAGCTGGTTGCCGCCCAGGTGGAGACTACGCCTGCGCCCGGTTCGCAACGAACTGATACGACAGCGGCGGCGGACCTGCAGGAGGCGACGGCGACCCGAACGACCCAGGAGCTGCTGGAGTCGATTCGGGCTACGGCCACGGTGGGTGCGCAAATTACAGCGACGGCGGCGGCTGAAGCCACCAGATTGGCGCTCACGCCATCGGTCACACCGACGCTCACGCCCACGCATACGTCTACACCATCGCCAACGCCCACCCCTTCACCTACGCCAACACCGGGCCCGGATGAGATTCTGGAAGCACGCCTCGACGACTTGATCGCCAGCATGAGCGTAGCCGATAAGGTTGGCCAGTTGTTTGTGGTCACCTTCCAGGGCAACGACATCGGACCGAGAAGCGACGTCGCCGAGTTGATTGAGGAGTACCGGGTGGGGGGCGTGGTGATCAGCCCCAGGAATCGCAACTTCAGCAACTACAGCGGTTCGACGCCGGAGGACGTGGCGCGGCTTACAAATCAACTGCAGGCACTGGCGTACGGCATCTATCTGGCGGCGGCGGAGGCGTTGAACGTGAAGCAGGGGGGGCCGGCCATTCCGGGTATTCTGCAGTCCGGGCTGGAACAGAGATCGCCGCTGGAGATTCCGCTGTTGATCGGGGTGGAACAGGGGGGCGACGGTATGCCTGGTACAGCGCTGCGGGCAGGATTCACGGCGATCCCGCCGCAGATGGCGCTGGGGGCCACGTGGAATCCTGAATTGGTGGAGGAGGTCGGTGCAGTCCACGGTAGGGAGTTGCGCAGTGTGGGGGTGAATCTGATACTGGGGCCGGCGCTTGACGTGATAGAACAGCCGCGTCCGGACCTGGCGACCGGGTTGGGGCTGCACTCGTTCGGCGGTGACCCGTACTGGGTCGGGCGAATGGGCCAGGCCTATGTGACAGGAATCCACCGCGGCAGCGGCAATCGGGTGGCTACCGTGGCCGGACATTTTCCTGGCTTGGGGGGTACAGATCGCCGACCGGACGAGGAGATCGCGACGATTCAAAAGAGTTTACAGGAACTGCAGCGAATCGAACTGCCGCCGTTTGCGGCGGTCACTGAGCGGCCATCTGCGCTCCTGCGAGCGGATGGGGCGACGGCCGCCACGGAGGCGCTGATGTCGGGGCATATTCGTTTCAGCAGCTTCCAGGGCAGTCGCGAGCGCACGCCGCCGATCAGTCTGGCACAGGAGTTGGGCATTCTTCTGGATCTGGACGAGTTCGCTCCCTGGCGCGCCGAGGGCGGTATCCTAATGAGCGACGCGCTGGGTGTGATGGCGGTGCGCCGCTACTACGACCCGCCCCTGCAGGAATTCCCGCGCCGGCGCATTGCTCTGGATGCGTTCACGGCCGGCAACGACCTGCTCTACCTGGCAGACTTCTCTCTGACCGACAGCTGGCTGGATGAGAGGGCCAATATCAAAGAGACGATCATTTTCTTCCGCGAGCGTTATACAAACGATGCCGAGTTTGCAGCGCGCGTGGATGCCTCGTTACGACGGATTCTGCGTTTGAAAGTGCGGCTGTATTCCCCAGAAAACAGGGCCGATACGGCGACAGCCGGTGGCGTTGCACAGTATGGACAGGTTGAAATCGACCTGGCGGGAGTGGTGGTGGGGCCGGCCGACCTGGATGAGGCGTTCAGTGCCGAACATCAGAGAGAAGCACAGTTGCTATTGGACCAGGTCGCCAGTGAGGCGCTGACGATCTTCTTCCCCGACTCTCCGGGGCTGACCGATCCACTGCCGGCGCCGCCGGGTGGAGATGAAGACATATTGATTTTCACGGATAGCCGCATTTTGTATGAATGCGACGGCTGCCGAGCAGATGCTGTCGTGGAGCCGACGGCTTTGGAAGGGATCATGTTAAGGCTCTACGGGCCCGAGGCGACCAATCAGCTGCGAGAGGAGAAGATCCGAAGTCGTACGTTTGCCGAATTGAACTCTATCCTCAGCGGCACGGCAGACTCGGCGGTGGGAGAGGCGTTGGAGGAGGAGATAATAAACGCCGACTGGTTGATCTTCGCCATGCTGGATGTGGATGTGGCGAATTACGACAGCAGCGATGCGGTCAAGCGGTTTCTGCGTCAGCGCGGTGACCGGCTACCGGGGAGCAAGCTGGTGGTGCTGGCGCTCAACGAACCCTACTTCTTTGATTCGACCGAGATTGGAAAGATGACCGCTTTTCTCGGCGTTTACTCCAAGAGCCAACCGTTTTTGGAAGCGGCCGTACGTGCACTGTTCCGCGCACAGACGGTCACCGGCGCGCCGCCGGTCAGCGTACCGGGCACACGCTTCAGTAATCTGGTCGAGCGGCTGGAGCCGGACCCGAACCAGCGGATCGGCCTGACTGCACTGAACGAGGGCTTCGTAATCGAAGAGGCGGAGGATGGCGAGCAGGTGCTTATTCAGACCGACCTGAGGCTCGGTGACAGCCTGGAGCTGCAGGCAGGCCCGATTCTGGACCACAACGGGAACACAGTACCGGATGGAACACCAGTGAACTTCCGACTGATCTATGAGGGAGAGGAGCTTGCCATCCAGTCGAACCCCATCCCCACCCGCGGGGGATATGCGCGTAAATCGGTGCTATTGGAGAGAACCGGCACGCTCCTGATCGCGGTCGACAGTGTGGAGGCGGACTCGAGTACGGAGATCCGGGCGCGCATTCCTGACCCGGACGTGGGGTCGGACAGAACGCAGATTGAGGTCACGAATCCGGAGCGGGCCGTCACGCCGGCGACTCCGCAGGAGGCAGCCGTGACAGCTGCGCCGACGGCGGTAGCGGTCCCGACACCTGCGACGGAGGTCAGGCCGGAGGCGGTTGAGGTCGATGTCTCTTCGCTGACGATTGCTATGGTCACGCAGCTGGTGGTGCTTGCGCTGCTGCTGGTGGTGCTGGTGCAGGTGATGCCGCGGCAGTTGCTTGTTCAGCGATTGCTGTGGGCGATGCTTGTGGGCTGGGGCGCTTACATTCTTTACGGCGTGGACGTAGTTCCCGGCGGCCTGTGGATCCAGGTCAATCTTGCCCCCTGGGACAGTGTCCCGATTGTGGTGATCGGCATGCTGATCCCGCTGGTGTGGCTGCAGTTCCGGTCGGAATAGGTGTTACCGGCTCTCTTGTTTTTCGTTTCCAGTAGCTTCTCCCGTTACCAGCCCAAGTCACGAATCGGACCATATGGAGGATGCAGGTGGAGAGCGAGAGCGTTTCGCCTGGATTCTGGCGGTGTTGAGCAGATTGGGGTTGGGGCCAGGGGTCAGAAAAACACCGGTTCCTGGGGCTTTACTATTAACTGAATCAAAAGCACCGTCCGGTTCTGAATATTCAGCGTAATGGTATCAGATTATGGCTCTTTTTCGGCGTCAGGTGGCCGGACTGGCAGGGACACCTACTGCGGCGGGAGGGCCGCTTCCATTGGGCTGCACCGGTAGATCTTCCTGGCGGCGGAACTGGTTCATATAGAGTTCGTAGTAGAATCCCCGCTGGGCAAGCAGCCCATCGTGTGTGCCCCGTTCGATAATCTCTCCGTCTTTCAATACCAGCACCTGGTCGGCGCTGCGGATGGTGCTGAGACGGTGCGCGATCACGAAGCTGGTTCGTCCTTTCAGCAGGTCGTTGAGCGCGGCCTGTATTCTCTGCTCGGTGCGGGTGTCGACGCTGCTGGTGGCCTCGTCGAGGATGAGAATACGCGGGTCGGCCAGTGCGGCGCGGGCGATGGCGAGGAGCTGACGTTGACCCTGGCTGAGACCAGCGCCGCGTTCGCCGAGGACGGTTTCATAGCCTTCTGGAAGCCGCTCGATAAAGTCGTGGGCCTGGGCCAGTTTTGCGGCGGCGATGACCTCCTCGTTGGAAGCGTCGGCGCGGCTGAAGCGGATATTGTCCATCACCGAACTGCTGAACAGGTAGGTATCCTGGAGGACGATGCCGATTTGCTCGCGCAGGCTGTGCAACTGCACGTCGCGCACGTCGACACCGTCGATGCGCACGGACCCGCCGGTTACATCCCAGAAGCGGGGGAGCAGATTGATAATGGTAGTCTTGCCGGCACCGGTCGGTCCTACGATGGCTACGGTCTCGCCCGGCTGCGCGCTCAGGTTGATTCCCTTCAGGACCGGTTCACCGGGCACATATTCGGCTTCGACATTTTGCAGGGAAACGGCGCCGCGGATTGCGGGCATCGGCGGTGCGCCGAACTTTTCCTGCACTTCCGGGACCTCATCCATCAGCTCAAAGATGCGCTCCACGCCGGCGATGGCGCTCTGGATATTGGTCCACATGACGCTGATCTGGG
>JAPPKT010000051.1 GCA_028819675.1 Caldilineaceae bacterium
CCCTCTCCTACAACATCCCTGGCCGACCGGGTGTCGACATTGGCGACAGGTGCCCTTCCGAAAGAGCTTCGTCAACCCATGGCGCGCCAGTCGCATCACATCCCTGTAGGGGCAGGCCTTGTGCCTGCCCTGCGTCTCCCTAAACGCCGACAGTTGTTTTCAGTCACCGGCACGCTCAGAATGGTTGTGCTTATTCACTCAGCAAAGGCTCTGGGTTGGTCGAATGCCTCGATGATATCGCGCACGCCTACTTACGCCTGCACGTAGTCTACACCGATAGCCGCATCCGGCAGTTCGAGGGCGGTGGCCAATGCCGGACCAGAGCATTGACCACCGGTTCATACTGACTCCTAGCTGTCGTCGCTCTGCTCCTTCAGAATCTCCTCATAACGCTGCGCGCCGGCGGCAAACTCCTCTTCCTGCCGCCGGAAGAAGGTCTCTTCATCGATCTGGCCCGTAATCCATTCGACAAAAATCGGCCGCCAGCGCATGAAGTTGTCCCTGTCCCAGTACCAGCCCTGGCCCCACCAGACGATGGTGTAATCGTACAGCGGCAACTTGAAGGTGGCGATCTCCGACCAGATCGATCCGAGCGGGGCGTCCCTGGCCGAAGAGATGCGCGACTGGTTCTCGTTGACCATGAAGGCATTGTTCTGCGGTTCCGTGATGAACATCCAGACATCGATCGACTGGTCCAGGTTGCCGTCCTCTTCCGTCGAGGACGCCATGGCAACAAACTCCGATCCCTGTTCGGCCTTCAGCACTTCACCCGGTACAGTTCCATCACCGGCCGTCGTCCGCGGCGGGTCGGCGGCGCCAGGCGTTGTGTCCGTCGCCGGAATGTCCATGCTATTGGGCAGCGGCGGCGGCAGGAAGCCGCGCTCAAAAGTAATATTGGGATCGTTGGCCAGTTGCGAGAACTCCCACGTACCGGTATAGCGCAACCCCAATTTTCCTTGGCGCCACAGCAATTCGACATCGACGGTGTTGAAGCCTTCAACCCAGTAACTGGCCAATTCGTACATTTCGTGAAAGGCGCGCTTATAGATCGGCGTGTTAGGTCCGATGATACCGGCGCGGTAAGCGGGCAACGCTTCTTCGATGCCGACGAAAAAGTCCCCGTTGAGGTCCATATCAGGGCAGACCTGCTGCATCATGGATGGCATGATTTGGAGCGCTAAAGCCCAGAGGTCGCCTCTAGCTGCCTCGGGCGGCCAGGGAGCCAACCCGCCGCCGGCCTCCTTCAAAGCCTTGGCAACCTCCATTTCGGCAGACCATGTGTCTGGCGGATCCAGGCCCAGTTCATCGAGCAAGTCTTTGTTGTAGGCCAGGCCGACTTGGATGTTGGGCCAGATGTTGTCGATTGGTGCGCAGTAGATCTTCCCATCCGGCTGAACAAGCGAGGTCATGAAGTTGGGCCAGAAAACGTCTTTCCACGAATCATATTCCGGAGCGTAGCGGTTGGGCTCTGCGAGGTAGTCGTCCATCGGCACGGCCCAACCGTTCTGCACGGCGAAATTGTGCGCGCTGCGCACCAGGTTCGGCGCCGTCCCCGCCGCGGCGCCGGCAGTGAGCCAGGCGAACTCGTCCTCTCCCGCGGCACCTTCTTCGTAAACGATCTCGGTTCCAGGGTTGTCCTCCCGGTAGCGCTCGGCGAGAATACGCGGCGCGTTGATGACGATTGGGTTCTCCGCAGAACGGCTGGTCCATGGCGTTGGCGTGTAGCGCTCGCCCATCCACGCCCGCACCGTAACCGGCTCGACATCTGCCATCGCCTCTTCCGAATCCGAAGCTGCCGCCTGGTCAACCGGCGCTGCCACCGGTGCACAAGCCGCCAGAACTGCTGCACCGCCCGTCGCGCCCGCCAAAGTCAGGAATCCGCGCCTGCTTAAACGTTGCTTCTGCATGATCGTAAGTCTCCTTGTGTAAAGTCCTTCACGACAAGTGTGTACGAATGCGGAATACGAAAACGGATTTGGTGAGTGGCCGAAGGAACGAGCCACTAGCTGGATTCGTCGGTAACTGTCAGGAAAATACTCCCCTCCAGCCCTGCCGGTGGCATTTTAGACCGGTGATCTCTTTCAAGTCAAACGACATTTGCAGGCCCTTCTACCTCTGCAAGACCGCTGCGTGCGCGGAAACCCCGCCCTATTTCTACGCGGCGACGCCAAACTCCCCCTGGAACTTCGCCCACACGCTCTCGTCCACCGGCGTCGCCGCCGCCCGAATATTCGCCTCCAACTGCGCCGCGTTCAAGCTGCCGATCGGGTTGCCGTGAATGCGATCTTCTCGTAGACAGAACTGGATCGCCAGTTGCAAAAGGTCAATCTGTTCTTCCCGGCACCACTGCCAAATGCCCCGCGCCGCGTCGACGTCCTCGTCGTTCCTGTAACGTCCCTGCTCTCTGGCCTTGTCGATATCGGCGCCGGTCAGCAGCCCCCGCAGGATCGACCAGCCGTTCATCACGCCGACATCGGCCGCAGCCGCCGCGCGCAGAACCGTCCCGGCGGCAGTCTGCCGGATGAGATTGTAGTCATTGAAGCACAGGATGAGATCGACGTCGCCCGTCGCGATCGCCTCCTGGTGGAAATGATGCTCACGCATCCCGTATCCCGCATTGCGCACCAACCCCTGCGCCTTCAGCTGCAGCAGGCCGGCCAGTGTGCCGTCTTTGGCTAGGGTGGGTTCGATGCGCTTCGGGTCGTGGATCAGCATGCCGTCGAAGTAATCAGTGCCCAGGATTTCCAACTGGTCCTCTACGTCCCGGATCACCCTGTCTGCCGAATAATCGGGCTCGCCGTCACCCCGGTAGCCGCCCCACGGCGCATTCGAGTGGCAGCAGAGACGCCCCGTGATAATGACATCCTCGCGCCGGATCTCGCGCAGCGCCAGACCCAACTTGCGCAAAGAATCCCCGTAACAACGGGCGCAGTCAAAATGATTCACGCCCAGCGAAACCGCGTGTTTGATCAGGGCAACCGCGTCCTCGTCGCTGACAAAACCGAAGTGGTTGCCGAACCCCTGCGTCCCGAAGGGAATGACCGGTACTGAGAGTCCGGTCCGGCCGAGCCGGCGCCGCGGCACCGGCGGTGGCGTCTGGGTCATTGCTTTCCTCCTGAGTTGGCTTCTCGGTCATACCTTAGTCATACCGTCCTGCAACACGTTCTGCCCTGCGAGATCAATGAATTGCGCTCAACGCCTCACTGTGGCGCCCCGGCTCCGAACCGTTCCTGGAATCTGGTCCAAACGCTTTCGTCCAGAGGCGTCGACGCGGCGCGAATGTTGGCCTCCAACTGCTCTACATTCAGACTGCCAATCGGGTTTCCATGGATGCGCTTCTCTCGCAGGCAGAACTGGATGGCCAGCTGCAGTAAATCGATCTGTTCCTCCCGGCACCAGTTCCAGTAAGCGCGGGCAGCCTCCGCATCGTCGTTGCCCCTGTGGCGTCGTCGCGTCCTGACCTCGTCGATGTCGACCCCGGTCAGCAGGCCGCGCAGGATCGACCATCCGTTCAAGACGCCCACATCGGCAGCGGTAGCGGCAGGCAGTATCGTGTCTGCAGCCGTCTGGCGTACGAGATTATAGTCGTTGAAGCAGAGGAGCAGATCGACCTCCCCCGTCGCAATTGCCTGCAAGTGGAAGTCGTGCGGTTCCATTCCGAACCCAACATTGCGCACAAGGCCGCGTGCCTTGAGTTGCAACAGACCTGCAAGGGAACCATCTCTGGCCAGCGTCGGCTCAATCCTGTTGGGGTCGTGGATCATTACCCCGTCGAAGTAGTCGGTTCCGAGAAGCTCCAACTGGTCCTCCACGTCGCGGACCGCGCGTTCGGCTGAGTAGTCCGCTTCTCCTGCACCGTGATAGCCGCCCCACGGCGCATCCGAGTGACAACACAGACGCCCCGTGATGATCACTTCCTCACGCGGAATTTCGAGCAGGGCCAGGCCCAGCTTGCGCATCGAGTCCCCGTAGCATCGGGAACAGTCAAAGTGATTGGCTCCCAAAGATATCGCATGTCTTATGAGACCGACGGCATCCTCATCGCTGACGAAACCGAAACTGTTGCTGAATCCCAGCGTGCCAAACGGAATTACCGGAATTTCAAGTTCAGTGCGACCCAGTCGTCTGCGGGGCAACATCGGGGCGGTCATAGTCACTGCTCCTCTCCGCGCTCGCCTTCCGGTGCGCACCACGACAAACAGTTCCGCAACAAGGTCTGGAAAGAAGGATGGCGCCAGACCTCCGGGTTATGCCCGGGCGTCACCACGCAAACCCGGCCCTTGCCCTGAGTGCGGGTCCAGCCGGCCGGCTGTCTGCCGTGTTCGGATTCGGAATGGAGAAAGAGATCCACGTCCGGATCGTTCATCTCCATCATGTAATGTTCGTCCATCAGCGTAAAGGGCCCACTGCCTGCGGTCAGCGGATGGTCGACGCTCGGGGAGACGGTCACGGGGCACTGCGCCGGGTGGCCTGTGAAAATCCCGCCCATCAGGTGGCAAAGAGAGGGCGAGTTGTCGTACAGAGCGGTACCCGAATGCAGAAATAGTATGCCGTTGCCTGCGGCGACATACTCGGAAAACGCCTGTCCGGTCTCCTCGGTTGCCCAGGGTTCATGGTCAACTTTGGAGCGGTTGTTGGCTTTGGAGAAGATGACGAGCGGGTACTGATGCAAACTCTCGGTCCGCCAGCCGCAGGGATCCTCCACCCAATCAAACTCATGTCCGCAGTCCTCCAGGGCAGCCAGTCCATCCCGCGTCAGAGAGGCCGGATGGGCGCTGTCGTCGCAAAACACCAGGGTTCGCATTCTGTCGTTCCTTTCAACCGCGATATTAAATTGCATCCTACGTTATGCACAACCACCACTAGCGTGCATCCCAATATTGGGCCGAACTTCCCCATGCCTCAAGTCGCTGCGGAGCCCCAACCATCTCACGTTCAACTCTGAGCCAGGGGAAGCGCAGAAACTTTCCCCTAACCACTAAAAACTAAAAACTGACTACTAAAAACTGCAGTTCCGGGCGGTCGGGCCTATTCGGCCCTCCCTT
>JAPPKT010000415.1 GCA_028819675.1 Caldilineaceae bacterium
CTGAACTGTTCCAGTCTGTCCTGTTGGCCGGGTCGGTAATGGCTGTGTTGCCCATTCTCATCCTCTTCATCGCATTTCAGCGCCAGTTCGTGCAGGGCATCGCCCTCACCGGCCTCAAGTAAACAGGCAAGTCTGCGTTCTGCGCTGCCGCGTGGCGAATCCCATGACACTACAAAACATACCGGCACCTGCACTGGCTGAAGTCGAGCACACGCTGGTCGACTATGCGCGCGACCGTTACGCCGGCCACCCCCGCCAAGGCGGCATTTTCAACTTCGGCGGCGGTGAAATCGCCATCATCTACAACCGCGCGCCGTGCGCCTACCGCTACCGGAGCGATGTCCAGCATGGTCCGGCCGGATACCACGGCCGCGCGCAATTCGTCCTGGCGCGCAGCTTTGACAACGGCGCAACCTGGGACCGCGCCAATGACGTTGTCATATTCGACGAGAGTGCACCGGTCGAGGCGCGGCGCGCCTTTCTGCAACAGGTGGAAACTGACCCCGCGGTCGCCCGTCAATGGATCGACCTGACCGCTCCCGATACGGCCATCCTGTTCGGCCGTACCCATGCCGGCGAGGGCCAGCTGCCCGCCCTGCTCTGTTTCGCCGTGCGCTCGCCGGATCGGGGCCGGACGTGGGAGTCTGTCCCGACACCGGTCCAGCCGCCTCGCGGACACGACATGGTACACAAGGACGGACATCCGCTCGTACAGATGCCGGACGGGACGCAGCTCGCGGCGATGACGGCCGGCCTGCCCGATGGCGGCGTGGTCCTGTATGGCACCGACGACAACGGACTCAGCTGGGAGCCGCTCGCACGCATCTGCGACGATCCGACCGGCGACGGCCGGCCCACATACGCGGGTCTGCTGCTTCTGCCCTCGGGGCGCTTGCAATGTTACTCGCTCAACATCGACGGGCTGCGCGACGCCATCCAGATTAACTATTCTGACGACGGCGGCTACTCCTGGTCCCAGCCGCAGCCGATTGTGCGCTGGGGGCGTTCTCCGTGGGCGATGCGGTCTCGGGAGCGGAGAAGCACCTTGTCAGGCATCGGCAAACACTATCGCTCGCCGTGGCCGATGCAGCTGGCGGACGGACGCATTCTCGTCTTATTCGGCCGCCGCAAGGTTCCCCGCGGGATCGGCATGATCGTGAGCGAAGATGAAGGCGAAACCTGGAGCGACGAGCAGATTCTCCGCGACGACTGCCCTACAACAGATTTGGGGTACCCGGTTGCGACTGAAGTGGAGCCGGGCCGCATATTCACCGCCTACTACTTTACGATGGACGACGGCAATGGCATGGGCGGCACCCGCTACGTTGCCGGTTCAACCTTTCTTCTCAAGTAAGTCAGTTGCACAGACGGAGGGGCGTCAGGCCAAGCCCGCAGGATTGGGGGCGTTCTCGCCGTCCGCGAAATTCGGAGGAAAGCCTTATGTCTGATTCGGTCAACATGGCGCTAATCGGCTGCGGAGGCATGGGGCGCAGTCATCTGCGACGCGCCCGCGACGTGCCGGCGTTGAACTTTGAGGCCTATGTCGATGCCCTCGAAGAGGCTGCCGCCGGCGCCTTCCATGAGTTCGGCGGCCGCTACCACACCACCGACGTCGAAACCGTATGGGACGACGACGAAATAGACGCCGTGCTTATCGCCACCCATCATGATTCGCACACCCCCTTCGCGACCCAGGCGGCCGCAGCCGGCAAGCATATCTTTCTCGAGAAACCGATGGCGCTCACGATCGAGGAGTGCCTGGAGATCGAAGAGGCGGTGGCCAGGTCGGGCGTCAAGCTGATGATGGGCTTTAAGTTTCGCTTCGCCCCGCTGGTCGCCAAGGTGAAGGAGGTCATCCCCAAGCCCCTGGTTACAGTGGGCCAGAGCCTGCACCCCAACATGAAGGGCTGGGCGATTACGCCCGAGCGCGGTGGCGGTCCCGTACTTTCAAACGGCTGCCACGCCTTCGACTTGGTCTACTGGCTAAATGAATCCGAGCCGGTGCGCATCAGTGCCGCCGGCGGGGCGCTGACCCATCCCGAGATCGGGCTGGTGGACAACGCCGCGGTCTCGGTGCAGTTCGAGAACGGCAGCATCGCCTCCATCATCGCCGGCGACAGCGGAGATGCCCGCTACACGTCCAAGTTCTTCTTCGAGGTGCTGGACGGCCAGCGCACGGCCACGCTTCACGACCGCTGCCACAAGGTCACATTTGGGGACTGCGAAATCGATGCGCTGTCGGTGGAAGATCTGCCGCCTCCGGCCCCCTCCGATCCTGAGGGTACGCGGGGCGAACTGGAAGCCTGGGCCAGGTGTCTGCTGGACGATACCGAGCCGCCTGTCGGTCCCCGTGACGGCACGCGGGCGACCGCGATGGTGCTGAAGGCGTTTGAGGCGATTCGCAGTGGCAAGACGCAGGAGTTGGGGTTGTGAGGCTCGTCTCTGTTTGACAAACCGCTAAGTTGGAGGTCTCCGGTAGGGAGGGCGTTACACGGGCAAACCCATCTCAAGCCCCATACACGCAATTTAACGACATCGTGTATAATATGTGCGCAATCTCAAGACATTAGTGAAAGACATACTGATATGTCGTTGAGTATGGAGGCGTTTGAGAGATGACCCAGCTTCTTCAACAGGCTTTTGAAAAAGCTGCGGCCTTGCCGCAAGAGGAACAGGATAGCTTTGCTCGTTTTCTTCTGGCCGAACTGGAGTCGGAGGCGCGCTGGGCCGAGCTTTTCAGCCTTCCTGAGTCGGAGGAACTGCTGGAGAAAATGGCCGATGAGGCCCTGGCAGCACACCGCGCGGGGCGGACAAAACCCCTAAGAATTGACGAAATGTAGACGTGCGATCGTTTACATTGCCGAGCTTCTGGAGGGCGTACCGGCGCCTCCCGGAAGAGGTGCAACGGCAGGCTCGTCAATCCTACGTTTTTTTCAAATCAAATCCTCGTCACCGTAGCCTGAGATTCAAGCGCGTGAGCCAGAAGCGTCCGGTTTATTCTGTACGCGTGAGCCGGGGCTATCGCGCTCTCGGATTATTGGAAGAGAACGATATTGTGTGGTTCTGGATCGGTCCCCATCATGAATATAATCACCTTCTCAGGCGACTGTAGTACTTCATGACATTGGCTGAAGACGCACAAGTGGTAGAAAAGCGAGTTTGACTACTCGATGAGAGGTAGTCAAAGCCTCACCGTAGTCTACCAACCGAAACGAGAATATGTGACCGCCCCAATGTACCCCGCCTCGCTCTCGCTACCCGTCAGCCCTCAAATGTAAACAAAATAGTCACCAACAAGGCGCACTCTTCCTCCGCCTCCAGCGCGTGCATCGTCCCGCCCTCCAGGAAGAGCCATGAACCCGGAGCCAGCGCTCGCGGCTCGTCCTCAACGAAGAACGTGCAGTTGCCGCTGAGGCAATGGACCGTAATTGGTCCGTCAACTTTGTGCGGAGGAATCTTCTTGCCCGGTCCGAGGTAGACGCGAACTGCTTCGAACTCTTTCTCCTTGACGACGGCGGTCGAAGCCGTGCCGCCAAAGGTGTTGAGGTCAATTACCTTCCCGTGTTCTGCATGCTCGATGGCCACTTGAGAATTTCCTTTCTAAATCACCGTCTCGCCCTGTAAAACGGTCGCTTGCAAATACGTGCCCGGCGCGGCCTGCCGCGGATAAGTACGTGGATCTCCGAGCCGATTCGGGTCATACCGCGCGGCAGGTATCCAAGGCCGAAAAATTTGTCCAGCGTCGGGCTCTTCATGCCGGTCGTCACGTGGCCGACCACCTGCCCTTCAAGACCGATAATCCCATATTCCTCTCTGGGAACGGCCTTCTCTATCATTTCGAAGCCCACCAGAAAACGCTCGGTTCCCTCCAATTTCACTTTCAGCAGCGCGTTGCGCCCCAGGAAGTCCGGTTTCTGCAGGGCGACGACCCAGCCGAGCCGCGCTTCGTAGGGGTTGGTCTTGGCGTCGATTTCGTGGCCGTATAGTGACATGCAGGCTTCGAAGCGCAGACTGTCGCGGGCTGCAAGGCCGCACGGCAGCAGGCCATCGCGAGCCCCCTCCGCCAGCAGGGTGTCCCAGAAAGATACCGCCTTGTCGGGAGGCAGGTAAAGTTCGAACCCGTCCTCGCCCGTGTAACCGGTGCGGCCGAGGAGCATCTCGACGCCACCCACCTCAGCCTGCAATGCCGAGCGGGGCGGCGCGGCTGAGAGATTGGCAGAGCTCATCCTGTCGAGGATCGCGGCGGCCTTGGGGCCCTGCACGGCCAGCATATAGGTCTCGTCCGAAATGTCGGTCAGTTCGACGCGATAACCGTGGGTGAAACTCTGCAACCAGGTGAAATCTTTCTCCCGGTTGGCCGCGTTGACCACGATGAGCCACTTATCCGGCAGGCGGTATATGAAAATGTCATCAACGATCGTGCCGTCATCGTAGCAGAGCAGGCTGTAGCGGGCTTCCCATTCGCCCAGAGAGGCGACGTCGGCGACTTGCACATACTGAAGATAGGCCAGTGCGTCCTCACCGCTGAGCGCAAACTGGCCCATGTGGTCGATATCGAACACGCCGGCGGCTGTTCGCACGCTGCGATGCTCTGCATTGGGGCCGGCAGTGTACTGTACAGGCAGTTCGTAGTCCGCAAAAGGAACCATGCGTCCACCCAGTTCCACATGTCGGTCGTAAAGTCGGGTCTGTTTCATTGCTTCCATGTCTCCAATATCGCGCCGGGCCTTCCCGGAATCGCTCAGCACAAACAGCACTGATCATACAACAAAACGGCAGGAATTTGGCAAATAATTGCAGGTTTCGCTGCTGTTTCGGAACCGGGACGGAGACTAAGACAGAGGGTCGTCCTATCCGACCCTAAAGAGCTGGAAAAGCGGGTGCATCCCAAAATGGAGCGAACCTCCCCATGCCTCAGGTCGCTGCGGTGCCCCAACCATCTCGCGATCGACTCCGCGTCAGAGTTAGTCCCTTCTCTGACCACTGACTACTGACTACTGCAGTTGGGCGGTCGGGCCTAGTCGGCCCTCCCTTGTGC
>JAPPKT010000328.1 GCA_028819675.1 Caldilineaceae bacterium
GACCGCCCAAAAGAGCGAGGAGAGAGTGAAGAGGAGTGAGGAGAGAGAACTGCCGTTTCCCCTGACTCAGGGGTGAGCGCGAGATGGGTACGGCTCTGCTGCTAGCTGAGGTGTTGACAAGTTCGTCCCCATTTTGGGATGCGCCTGTGTGGGAAACCGTTGGGTTCGGTCGGGGACTCGTGATAGAATCCCTTTCAGAACAGTTGTACCGCTCGGGAAAGTACTTTCTAAGGCGGAGGAGAGACCATGGAACGCGCAAAACTGGCGTCAGACGCGCCTCAAACGCGGGTCGATTCATCGCAATCCAACGGTTCCACCACTGAGGAAGATGCTGCGCCCCCCGACAGGCAGTTGAATCCCTGGGCTCCGGATGAAGGGCGCTATGTCAGCTTAGAAGAGTATTGGGTCAAGTGGTATGAGAACCCTTATCCAGACATGGACGTCAGCTATGAATGGAATAACGGCAGACTGGAGGCCAAACCATCGCCCAACCCGCGGCAGCTTCAGCTTTACAATTGGTTTCTGGACCTCTTGCGCCGGTATCTGAGCACGCACGACATTGCAAATCTCATCAATCTGGAAACCGGTTTTGTCCTGACGATGGAGGATGCTGAAGAGCCGTCCGGCGAACGAGTGCAAGTACGAAAGCCGGACATTGGCGTGATTCTGAGGAGCAATCCGACGCCGTGGAGAGATACCGACCACCGTCACTTTGGGGGCGTGTGCGATCTCATTGTTGAAGCGGTTTCCGATTCCACTCTTGCTGAGGTGTTGCGGGATACGGAGGAGAAGAAAACTGACTACGCCTTGGGCGGTGTGCAGGAGTACTACATTCTCGATCCCAGCGGCGAGCACATGCACTTCTACCGTCTCACGTTGGAGGACAGTTTCGAGGAGATTGCGCCTGATGACCAGGGCGTCATCCGCTCAGGGATCCTTCCCGGCTTGCAGTTCCGGCATTCGGATCTTTGGCGGCAGCCGCGCCTGGAAGAGTTAGCATTGGACGAGGTGTATTCGGGGTTTGTCCTTCCGACCTATCAGGTCGCGGTTAACAGGGCGGAAGAAGCAGAGTCTCTGGTCGAAGCAGAGTCGCAACGTGCGGATGCAGAAGCCCGGCGTGCGGATGCGGGAGAGGAGGCCCACCGGCAGGCGGCTAAGCGCGTACAGGAATTGGAAGCCGAATTGGCCCGCCTGCGGCAAGGAAAGTCCTGAACGCAGTTCGAACTTGCCTATCCCCGGCTCAAGGAAATAACAGTTCCCCACCGGCCCGGCAGAAACGCGGGGGCGTATGTCTGGGTTGCTTAAGCCAGATTCTGATGGTTCCCTGTGTTGGCGCTGACGGGGAAGACAGCTCCGCAAGAAGGTCCAGAGCAGTAATAACAGCACATTTTCCGATCCGGCGCATGAGCAGGTGCGCGGGCAGAACACTGCCATCCACAATTTCTTCTCGGAGGGGTACCCCATATGCCACCAAATATACTTTTTCTGATGAGCGACGAACATCGGGCGGACATTACCGGCTACGAGGGCGATCAGGTCGTGCGTACGCCCACGCTGGACAGTCTGGCGGAGACGGGCGTGGTGTTCAGAAACGCTTACGCGGCTTCGCCGATCTGTATACCGGGGCGACAGGCGATGATGTCGGGTCAGCTGCCGCGTACTTGCGGCTGCGAAGTCTTTGCCCAGGATTTGCCGGTGGGGCATATGACGTTTGCCCGACGATTCAGCCAATACGCGTATCATACGGCGGCGGCGGGCAAGCTGCATCACACCGGGACCGACCAGATGCAGGGGTGGAGCCAGCGCATTGGGTCGGCGATGCAGGTGGGCCCGCATTTTATCGCGGACCGGGACGAGGACTCTTTTGCCCGGTACACGAGAGGGTTGGGGGAGGTTAAGTGGAGCGACACTAAGGAGGTGCTGCGGGCGGGTGTGGGCCATTCGCCGCACATCGTCCAGGACGAGTATGCGTTGACCGGCGCGCTCGACCTAATTGAGCAGTACTTCACCGATCCGTACTATGACCGGCAGCAGCCGGAACGTCCGCTGCTGCTGAAAGTCAGTCTGAATCAACCTCACTACCCGTACTTCACGAGTGAAGAGAAGTTCACATACTACCTGAACCGGGTGGAACCGTTTCTTGATGAACCGGTATTCGATCATCCATTTCTGAGCCAGAAGCAGGTACGGCCGGGCGTGGATGCCTCGCCGCGGGAGTTGCGGCGCGCCGTCGCCGGCTACTACGGCATGATTGAGTCGATCGACGAGATGTACGGCTCACTGTTGCGCGCGTTGGAGCACGTGGGCCAGGATCTTGACGACTGGATCATCGTCTACACCAGTGACCACGGCGAGATGCTGGGTGAACACGGTATCTGGGAAAAGCAGAAGTTTTTCGAGGCCAGTGCGCGGGTGCCGCTCATCATACGCTGGCCCAAGTCGTTTGGCGGGGGCAGGATTGTCGATGAAAACGTCAATCTGTGCGACCTGTTTGCCACGCTGTGCGAGCTGTGCGAGATCCCGATACCGGATGGGCTGGACAGCCGCAGTCTGGCGCCGCTGATGCGGGGCGATGGGGGAGATTGGCGCAACGAAAGTGTGAGCCAGTTTGGGGCGCGCAATCTGATGATCAAGTGGGATGATCTGAAGTATCAGTATTACGGTGAGGAGATGCCGGAGGTGCTGTTCGATCTGGAACGGGATGCGTCAGAGCGGCAGAATTTCATTGACGATGCCCGGTATGCCGGTGTGCTGGAGGAGTTTCGGGAAAGGCGGTTTGAGTTGGGGTTCGGGCCCGGCGCGCAGGAGGGGTATGTGAATGCGGGGTATTGAGGGAGTCTGATGACTGCGGATGAGATTGCCCAAGTGGTTCAGGGCGGCGAGACAATGCACGCCGAATTCAAGTCGGCCGCGGCGCGCCCCGAGAGTCTGGCTACGGCGTTTATCTCCTTTCTTAATACGGAGGGCGGCGTGCTGTGGTTGGGCATTGAAGATGACGGCACAGTTTCAGGTGTGACCGATGTAGATGGCGCGCGCCAGCGCGTAGACCAGATTCTGGCAAACAACGTTACTCCTCGCGCCACGGCTTTTATTGAACAGGTTGAAATTGGCGTAACGCGGCTTCTGAAGATCACGATTGCTCGCGGGCTTGACCGACCGTACTACACACAGCGGGGCCAGTGTTATGTTCGTCAGAATTCGGGCAAGCGATTGGCCTCACGGGAAGAGATTCGCCGTATGTATATGGCCGTTCGTTCATTCTTTTTCGATGAATCAGTTCTCTCTGGAGCTGGGCTGGCGGACGTGGATTTGCCGGTTTTTGGCACATTCCTGGCTGCAGCCTATGGGGTAAGTGAGGATAGGGACCGTCCAGAAGAAGAGTTGGCGCGCTTGTTGCGCAATTTGAAGTGCATGGCAGGAGAGGAACTAACGGTCGCGGGGGCGCTGCTGTTCGGCCGTCAACCGCAGCGCATAATGCCAACGGCACGGATTGAATTCGCTCGCTTCGAGGGAGCTGTAGCGGGCGAAGTCATACTTGACCGAAAAACTGTGGAAGGTAGGCTGCCGCAACAGTTGGAACAGATAGAGCGTTTGTTGCGGCTACACTTGCGCGACGCAGGCGTCATTCGCGGCTTCGAGCCGGAAGTGCAAGCGGAGTTACCGCCGGAAATGCTGCGAGAGACGGTGACGAATGCCCTCGTCCATCGGGATTACTCTATTTCGGCCCCGGTACGCGTTATGCTCTTTGAAGACCGGCTAGAGATTCACAGTCCCGGGCAGTTGCCAAATGGTGTTACGATAGAAAATGTTCGTGCCGGCATTCACGTGGAGCGCAACCCCATCATACTCTCACTGATGTCAAAACTGGGGTTGATGACTCGGTTGGGAACGGGTATTGTGCGCATCTTTCGCTTGGCGGCGGAGAGGGGGCTGCCGGAGCCGGAGCTGGAAGAGCGCGGCGCTGAATTTGTGGTTACACTGTACCGGATGCCGGCGACGGCATGAAGTCTGGAGATTTCGGAATGCAGAAACGGAGGACCCAAGACGAATGTATTCTCGAATCCCCTGTTGGGGAGGGGGAGCCGTTTACTGACAGTGACCCCTGGCGTGTGTTTCGGATTATGGGGGAGTTCGTCGAGGGTTTTGACACGCTGGCGGGGTTGGGCGCCGCGGTCTCGATTTTTGGCTCGGCGCGCACGCGGCCGGACGATGCCAACTACATAGCGGCTGTGGAGACGGCGCGTCTGTTGGCGGAGTCGGGGCTAACGGTAATCACCGGCGGCGGGCCGGGGATTATGGAGGCAGGCAATCGCGGGGCGCAGCCGGAGGAAGGTGCTTCGGTCGGCCTTGGCATCGAGCTGCCATTTGAGCAAGGGGTGAATGAGTATGTCGACATAGGAATCGAGTTTCGCTACTTTTTTGTACGCAAGATGAACTTTGTCAAGTATTCGCAGGGATTCGTTATTTTTCCGGGCGGGTTCGGCACGCTGGATGAACTGTTTGAAGCGTTGACGCTGATCCAGACCGGAAAGATCAGGCAGTTCCCAGTGGTGCTCTTCAACTCCGACTATTGGCGGGGGTTGCTGGACTGGCTACGCAGCACGATGCTGGCGGCTGGGAATATCTCCGGCCCTGATCTCGAACTGATGCGGCTGGCGGATTCACCGGAAGAGGTCCACGAACTGATTTTGCAGGGGCTTTCGAAGCAGGCCAGTTGGTGTGAGAAGTCGGCGGAGGCGGCGCGGGCGGCGACACGGCTGGCTCTGGAGGTGAGCAGATAGATGGCACGCAGACGCAAGGGTCTTAATCGACATCAGAAGGCGGCATTCAAGGGCGGGGAACACCGTGTGCGGGGCGAGGAGGTCCAGAGGCTGATTGAAATGGCCTACAGCGAGGACCCTGGCGAACGGCTGCATGCGGCCGAGAACCTCTGTCCATGCCACGTGCGCAAGCGGGTTGAGGCGGCGTGGGCGGCGCTGTACCGGCTGATGCAGGATGCGGATGTACGGGTGCGGCGGGCGGCGTGG
>JAPPKT010000411.1 GCA_028819675.1 Caldilineaceae bacterium
ATACCGCAAAGCTGGATTCTGTTAAAGTGCAGAGCAATCCACGCCTTTCTCGCTGGAGTCTCAAATCGGAGCACGTCAAATCCCATTGGCGCTCCCAATCCCGCACGAAGTCGTGAACATATAGGATAACGCCACCATGACGCAGCACACACTGATTCAGGATCCAGCCACCATCCCGTCATCCACCTTTAGTGGACCCCTACAGGAGACGCGGGAACTGGTCCATGAGCTGGAGCAGGTTGTCGAAGGCGAAGTGCGCTTCGACGGCTACAGCCGCATGCTCTATAGCACCGACGCCAGCCAGTATCAGATTCAACCCCTGGGTGTTGTAATCCCCCGCTCAGCAGATGACGTGCAGGCAGCCGTTGAGCTCGCCGCACGCCACAATGTCCCGCTTCTGCCTCGCGGCGGCGGAAGTTCGCTCGCCGGCCAGTGCGTGGGCCCCGGGCTCGTCGTCGACACCACCAAATACATGGACCGCATCCTGGCAGTCGACGAGGAAGCAGGCACCGTCACCGCCCAATCAGGCATCTCCATCGGCGTACTCAACCGCACACTGGCCCCCCTCGGCCTGATGCTGGGTCCCGATCCGGCCAGCGCCGACCGCGCCTCCGTCGGCGGCTCGATCGGCAACAACGCCACCGGCAGCCACAGCATCCTCTACGGCATGCTGGCCGACAACCTGCTGGAGACCGACGTAATCCTCAGCGACGGCTCCGCAACCCGCTTCGGGCCGGTCACCTCTACAGAGCTGGAAACCCGCAGCCGCGGCAACACCCTTGAAGCGCAGATATACCGCCAAGTCCCCGGCATCGTGCGCGCCCAATTTGAGCAAATCCTGGAGCGCTGGCCCCGCCACTGGCGCCGTGTCTCGGGCTACGGCCTCGACCGTCTCCTGCACGGTCTGCTCCAGGACGAAGCCGCGACCAACGGAGACAGCCGGGCCGGTGAACAGGCCGCTCTCCTGCGCGCCCAACTCGGTTTCGATAAACTCTACCGCTCCGAATTCTGCGACGCCTCCCAGATCGACCGCTTCAACCTCAGCCAGCTACTCGCCGGCAGCGAGGGCACGCTCGCAACCGTTACCAGCGCAAAGTTGAAACTGGTTCCCAAGCCGCAGATGACTGCCCTCGCCGTCGTCCACTTCGACCGCCTCGTCGACGCCTGCGCCGCCATTCCCGACATCCTCGAAACAAGCCCCAGCGCTTCCGAGCTCCTCGACAAGCATCTCATGGACTTGGCAAGAGCTCAGCCTGAGTGGGCCAAGCGGCTCCACTTCGTCGTCGGAGACCCGGAGGCCGTGCTCCTCACCGAATTCTACGGCACCGAAGAACGCGAGCTCTCCGCCAAACTGGACGGCCTGGAGCGCCTCCTTAACGCACGCGGCTGGCGCAGTACCGTCGTTAAGATTCTGGATCCCACCCGCCAGAAAGATGTGTGGGACGTGCGCAAGGCCGGCCTCAACATTCTCATGGGCCGCCGCGGCGACTACAAGCCCGTCCCCGGCATCGAAGACACGACCGTGCCGCAGGAACAGCTTGCCGAATACCTGCAGAAAATCCTCGACTTCTGCGGCGAACAGGAAGATGTGCCCGGTATCGCCGTCTACGCCCACGCCTCCGCCGGCTGCCTGCACGTGCGGCCCCTTCTCAACCTCAAGAACCGTACTGGCATCGACACTCTTCGCATAGTCGGCGAGCACGCCTGTGATCTCGCCCTGAGCTACGGCGGCGCCATGAGCGGCGAGCACGGCGACGGCCTCGCCCGCAGCTACCTCCATCCCCGCCTGTTCGGCCCCGAACTCTACGGCGCCCTCCGCCAGGTGAAGGAAGTCTTCGACCCGGACAACCGCATGAATCCGGGCAAAATCATCGACGCACCCCCCTCAACAGAGAATCTCCGCTTCGGCAAAGAGTACGACACCATTCAGCTGCAGACCGTCTTCGACTGGAGCAGCGACTTCGGCTACGCCGGCGCCATCGAAATGTGCAACGGCGCCGGCGTCTGCCGCAAGCTCGGCGCCGGCACAATGTGCCCCAGCTACATCGCCACCAAAGACGAGAAGGACACGACCCGCGGCCGCGCCAACGCCCTGCGCAACGCCATGGCCGGCCGCATACCCCCAGAAGAGCTCTTCTCGCCGCAAATGTACGACGTGATGGACCTCTGCATCGGCTGCAAAGCCTGCAAGAGCGAGTGCCCCTCCGCAGTCGACATGGCGCGCATCAAGGCCGAATACCTGGTCCACTACTACGACCGCAACGGCCTGCCCCTCTTCAACCGGCTCATGGGACTACTGCCCACACTGAACCGTCTGCTGTTTCGGTTCGGCCGCCCACTGGTCCCACTTGTCAACTGGGGAATGAAGTCCGCACCCGCCAAAGCGGCTTTCGCCCGCGCCGGCGTCGACCCGCGCCGGACCCTGCCCGCCTACGCCCGGCTGCCGCTGTCATCCTGGTTTGCCCGCCGCCCCGCGACCGCGGGGCCGCGCCCTGCAAACGGAAAGAGTCCCTCCACAGTCATTCTCTTCCACGACACCTGGGCCGAATACAACCAACCGGAAATAGGGCAGGCTGCGGTTAAGGTACTGGAGGCCGCCGGTTACGATGTGCGCCTGGCGGAAGGGCGCGCCTGCTGCGGACGCCCCCTCATCACCGGCGGTCAGGCCAACAAAGTACGCGGCTGGGTCGACAAAAACGTCGCCCTCCTCGCCCCCTACGCCCGCCAGGGCCTGCCCATCGTCGGGCTGGAACCCAGCTGTATCCTCACCCTGCGCGACGAATACTTGGATCTGGCTTCCGATCCCGAGGCCGCGCAGATCGTGGCCGCAAACGCGCTGACCTTCGACGAATTCATCGCCCGCGAAACAGCCGCACCCGAAACCAACGGGAACGGCAGTGAAGAGGGTAAAATCGGTCTTGGATCGGGCTTTTCTGCAATCTGGCGCGACCAGCCGGGAACGGCCTGGCTCCACGGTCACTGCCACCAGAAAGCGCTGATCGGAAACGAGGCCAGCGTGGCCGCGCTCCGCGCCGCCGGCTACACAGTGCAGGTGATCGACAGCGGCTGCTGCGGAATGGCGGGTGACTTCGGCTATGGAAAGGGTCACTTCGAAGTGAGCCGTGACATCGGCGAGGAGCGGCTCTTCCCTGCCGTCCGCGAAATGCCCGACGCCGCACTACTCGTGGCCAGCGGCACCAGCTGCCGCGACCAGATTGAGCAGTTCGCCGGCCGCGCCCCGCTGCACATGGCCCAGGTACTGGAACGGGCGCTGAAACAGTAGCCGCCTCGTCAGCTGACTTCCTGGATCTTCCACTTCCGACGTGGTCTGTGCACGCCAGCGCGCCCTGCCCCAATACGCGCCTGTTCGGTCCCAACTACCAGTAACTCATCGCGTCCCGGAAAAGCGCCTCCAAATCCTGCGCCTCCGCCGGTCGCGGTGACAGCTTCGTCACCCGGTGCTGCGGCAATGTCCCCTCGACCAGCGCCGGAATGTCCTCCTCCGTGAATCCGATCGCGCCCAGGCCGTTGGGAACCCCCGTCTTCTGCATCAGGTCGATAATCGCCCCTGCAAGCAGCTCGCCCGCAACCTCCGCCGCCGCGCCCGTCGTGTCTACGCCCATCAACCGCGCCGCATACAGATGTTTTTCGGGATTCGTCGGCGCCGTGAAGCGGAAGACCGCCGGCGCGTTGAGAATGACCGCCATCCCGTGCGGAATAATCGGGTGGTCCGGCGGATACCCCGGCGGTCTGTACGCCCGCACCATCCCGCTGACCGGGTAGCTCATCCCATGAGGCAGATGCACGCCCGCGTTGCCGAACCCGATGCCCGCGTAGGCCGCCGCCAGCAGCATCGCGCTGCGCGCCTCGTCATCCTCCGTGTCCTGGATCGCCCGCACGATGTTCGCCGCCACCATCTCAATCGCCTTGGTCGCCCAGATGTCGCTGATCGGGTTCGCGCCCTGATACGCCGGCCTCAGCTCCGGCGACTCCGGCGCGTCGCGGCCGTCGTACGGCAGCGCCGTCAGCGACTCCAGCGCATGGCTCAACACGTCCAACCCCGTACTCGCGGCAGCCATCTGCGGCAGCGTCCGCGTGTTGTGCGGGTCCAGAATGCCGATCTGCGGCCGCAACGCCCGGTGCGCAATACCGGTCTTTAGGTGCATCTCCGTCAGATCGCAGATGGCCACGCCGGTCGTCTCGCTGCCCGTGCCCGCCGTCGTTGGCACGGCCACGTGCGGCCGCAGCGCGCCGGGAACCGGCATCCCCCCGCCAATCGGCGGATTGACGTAGTCCAGGAAATCCGCCGGATAAGTCGCATAGAGATTCGCCGCCTTCGCCGTGTCAATCGTCGACCCGCCCCCCACCGACACGTACCCGTCGAAGTTGCCGTCACGCGCAAAACCGATCGCATGAAGAAAGGACGTATCCGTCGGCTCCACACGGACCTCATCATAGAGCACCGCATCGATGCCCTCCGCCCGCAGCGCCTCCAGCGCAACCGCCACCGGCTCGCCCCCGGCCAGCCGCGGGTCCGTCACCACCATCACCCGTTTCGCCCCCAGCTTCTTCATGTCAAAGCCGACTTCACGCGTCACGCCCGGCCCGTACTTGATGCTGGACGTATCCATCGTAAACGCGCTCTCTTTCACACCGCCGCCCTGGGCACGAACCTCCGCCATATCTGAACTCTCCTTGTCTGGGAAAAGCTGCTCTCAAACCTAAAAAGGGACCCTCCACCCGAACTGCCCCAAAGAATAACACCGCTGACCCTACCAACGAAAAAGGCCGCCATCCCGGGCCAAGCGTCTACGCCAGTCCGCTCCTCCGGAAATTGAAACGACACCCTGGCCACTCTCCGCTAGCGACTCACAGTCAGAGGAGCAAGAGTGTTTCTCTGTCCACTCCTGAACTCACACCTGTCAATCATCAATCGCCGCTTTCACTGACCACTGACCACTGACTACTGACTACTGCAGTTCCGGGCGGTCGGGCCTATTCGGCCCTCCCTTGT
>JAPPKT010000088.1 GCA_028819675.1 Caldilineaceae bacterium
CCTCCCCAACTGACGGACTCCACCGTACGGCCAGGCCTGGCGCCTGCACTGCGTGTCGCCCAAAGACGGTAATCGACTCCAGCCATCGCTGGCACTGATTCCCCGCCAGACTGTTCCCACCCCAAATCTGGGATGTACCCCCCCAAGATTCATCAGTCCCCTCTTATAGCCCGCACAGTCCACCGCCTGCCCGAACCCAAGGAGACAGGTCGCGCCCAATTGTTGGCGAACTCCTGCCCACCTAATTACAATGTAAGCTGGCGCTTCGCCTTCACTGTAGTATTCCCGTTTCGGTTAATTGCAGTCCCCTGGGGACATGAACGGGGTCCGCAACGTACCCGTCCGAAAAACCGCCCGTCGCCGAAGAGGACCGCATCCGGCCGAATATTTCACTCCCACAGACCCCTTACCGCGCCAATGAACGCCCCCAAAGTCATACTTGCCTCCAATAGCCCCCGCCGCCACCAGTTTTTCCAGGATCTCGGTATCACCTTCCTTGCCGAGTCCGCCGACATTGACGAGTCGCCCGCGCCCGACGAGCTACCCGACGAGATGGTGGCCCGCCTGGCTCTCGCCAAAACACTTACCGTGGCCGCACGCCACACATCCAGAGCAGCCAAACAAGACCCCGTCCCGCCGCACGACATCCTCGTCATCGGCGCTGACACCGTCGTGGCCATCGAAGGACAGCTCTTGGGCAAACCCGCCGACTCCGACGAGGCTCGCTCTATGCTGGTCCGACTGCGCGCCCGAACTCACCAGGTCCACACGGCGCTGGCTCTCGCCCTTGTTGCCGGAGGCGAACTCAAGTGCCAGCGCTGCCTGCTAAACACGACCACTGTGAAAATGCGCAAATTCGGCGACGACGAGATAGCCGCTTACCTCGCGACCGGAGACCCCATGGACAAGGCCGGCGCCTACGCCATTCAGCATCCGCAGTTCCGGCCTGTCCAAAGCCTTCTAGGCTGCCCCGCTGGCGTCATGGGACTCCCGGTCGCCGACCTGCTCAGCCTGCTGGAAGAGTTCAACCTGAACGTAGAGCGCTCCCCGATTCAGATTTGCCCCACTCTGACTGGCCTCCAATGTTGCCAGCAGCAAGCCGAAACTGCGAACTGTGTCCGGCGATGACACGCCAGCGAATGTAAATTCCCACTGATAACAGGACTTCCCGAACGGATTACAAACTGGAATCGGCTTCCTATGTCTGCCCTTACGCAATACGCAATAGGGAATACGCAAGAAAGCCCGTTCTTAACTTGAAAGCTTACCAGTGGGGTTGCCTGCATGTTGCCAAACCAGCCCCTGAATTGATACACTTGGACCGAAATCAACTCGCCCGCAGAAGGCGAAGTCATCGCCCGATAAGCTCCCCCAGGAGATGCCCTTGTCAAGAAACACCGAAATATACGATAAGTGGGATGAAGCCTACGAGGACGACTATTTCGACGCACCGGCCAAAAGCAAACCAAAACCCAAGAAGAGGGAACGGACCGTTGCCGGTGTCGTCGTGCGCGCCAGGGGGCATCATTACGATGTCTCCACCTCGGACGGCAGAACTGTCAGTTGCCGTGTCCGCGGAAGGCTGCTCCAGGAACGAACCAAAGACCTGACCCTAATTGCCGTCGGCGACCGCGTTCAAGTCGTCCTCGAGGGCAAACGCAAAGGCCTCATAGACTCTGTCGAAGAGCGCGATTCAACACTGAACCGGCAGCTGCCCGGCTCCAATCGTCCCGCCGAAGACGTGATCGTGGCCAACCCGGACCAGGTACTGATCGTCTTCGCCGTCCAGGATCCCGAGCCTCACCTGCGCATGCTCGACCGTTTCCTGGTGATCGCCGAAGCCAATGAACTCCCCGCCATTATCGTCGCCAACAAAGTCGACCTTACCGGCCTTGAGGCGGCTCGACAGACATTTCTCCTCTACGAAAAGCTGGGCTATCCACTCCTGTACGTGAGCGCTACCGATCGATTCGAAGTCGTCCCAGGCCGCTACGCGTCCGCGCCGGCAGAGCCGACCGAATTCGAGCACTTGCGCAACTTGCTGACAGATAAGCTTACCGTCGTTACCGGCCCAAGCGGCGTCGGCAAGAGCGCACTGATCAACGCCATCCACCCGCAGCTCAACCTGCGCGTGGGCAACCTCCGAAACTTCGAAGGCAAAGGCCGCCACACAACCCGCAACGCCCAACTCTTTCGTCTGCCCCTCGGAGATGCTACCTTCATTGCCGATACCCCCGGCATTCGCGAGCTGGGCCTCTACGAGCTCGACCCGGGAAGTCTTGGCTTCTACTTTGTCGACCTCAAACCCTTCGTAAACGACTGCCACTTTCCCAACTGTACGCACGACCACGAGCCGGAATGCGCCGTGCGCCAGGCCGCCGAAGAAGGCATAGTCTCGCCGCAACGCTACGACAGCTATGTGCGTCTGCTGAACGGAGAAAGCTTCCAACTGGAAGAATGGTAACTTTCATTCGTTTTTCCCGCATACCATGGCAGTCCCTTCCGACGACCTGACATATTCTCGACTCGCCCGCAATCGGCCAGACAAGAAAAAACGCAATACGAAATACGCACTACGCCCCATGTCACAGATTCTCGAAGGATTGAACGACCAGCAGAAGGCCGCAGTCCAGACGACCGAAGGCCCCGTCCTCGTACTGGCTGGCCCCGGCTCCGGCAAGACCCGTGTCCTCACCCGCCGCATCGCCTACCTGATCGAAGAAAAGAAGATCGACCCCTGGCATGTCCTCGCCGTAACCTTCACCAACAAAGCCGCCAAAGAGATGGGCGACCGCGTCGAAGAACTGATCGGCCACCGTTTCCCGCCGCCGGTCGAAGGCCGCCGCCGCAGTCTGGGAGGTCTGACCATCGGCACGTTCCACGCCGTCTGCGCCCGCGTTCTGCGCGTGGAGGTCGACGCCGCAGGATTCCAACGCAACTGGGTCATCTACGACACCGCCGACCAGCTCTCTCTCGTCCGCGATACGATGAAAGAGTTGCAGCTGGATGAAAAACGCTTCAGCCCGCGCGCCGTTCTCTCCCAAATCGGCAGCTGGAAAAACGACCTCCTTACACCGGATCTCGTCAGCGCCGACGGTTATATGCAGGAAATCTGCGATCGCGTCTACGACCGTTACCAACGGGAACTCCGCCTCAACAACGCCATGGATTTCGATGACCTGTTGATGCACACGGTTCTCCTCCTGCGCAAGAATAAAGAAATCCGACGCAAATACCAGGACAAGTGGCGCTACGTCCTTGTTGATGAGTTTCAGGACACTAACACCGCCCAGTACGAGTTGGCATCCCACTTCGTCGGCCCGCCGGATGGCAAAGGCAACCTCTTTGTCGTCGGCGACGAGGACCAGTCCATTTACCGCTTCCGCGGCGCCGACTACCGCAACGTTCTACGTTTTCGCCGCGACCACCCTGCTGCCAAAGTCGTCCTCCTCGAGCAGAACTACCGCAGCACACAAAACATCCTCGATGTCGCAAACGCCGTCATCGCCAAAAACGCCAACCGCACGCCCAAACACCTGCGCACTGACCAGGGCAGTGGCCTCAAAGTTACCGTCCACGAAGCCTATAACGAGGCCGAAGAAGCTGATTTCGTGCTCGAGGAGGTGGCCCGACTCACCTCCCAACCAGGGATGAGCCCCGGCGCAGCCGCCGTCGTCTACCGCACAAATGCCCAGAGTCGTGCCCTTGAGGAAGCCTGCGTCCATCGCCACCTGCGCTACCGCCTCGTCGGCGCCACCCGCTTCTACGAACGCCGCGAGATCAAAGATGCCCTCGCCTATCTGCGCCTCGTGCACAACCCCGCCGCCGCGCTCGCCCTTGACCGCATCATCAACGTCCCCCCGCGCGGCATCGGCGCCCAAACACTTGACCGGCTCAGAACCTGGGCCGCTTCTGGCCCGGTGAGCGAATGGCATGCTCTGCAGACCCTCATCAGTGACGCCAGCGAAAACGAAGATGAAGTCGCCCCTCCCGTGCGGCTTCCACCGCCACCCTTTGCCGCCCGTGCCCGCAACGCCTTGATCAGGTTCGCCTCCATGCTCGACGTCTGGGTACGGATGGCCGCCGCCGTCCAGTACGAAGACGTCGCCGCCCTGCTCGATCGCATCCTCGCCGACTCCGGCTACCTTGACCGCCTCCGTGACGGCAGCAACGAGGGCGAGGAGCGTTTTGAAAACATCAACGAGCTGCGCGCCGTAGCCGCCAATTACCGTCCCGGCCTCGAAGAACTCGAACCGGGACAGGACCCCCTCGGCCTGTTCCTGCAGGAGATCAGCCTCGTCAGCGAGCAGGATGACTACGAAGAAAACGATGAAGCCCTGACTCTGATGACTCTGCACACGGCCAAGGGACTGGAGTTTCCCGTCGTTTTCATGGTCGGAATGGAAGAAGGTCTGCTGCCGCACGCCCGCAGTATTCACAGCGAGGACGAGGAGGATATGGCTGAAGAGCGCCGCCTCGCCTACGTCGGCATCACCCGCGCCAAGCACCGCCTCTACCTGGTCCACGCCTCCCAACGCGCCTTGTGGGGCAACAGCGAACTCCAAACCGCCAGTCGCTTTCTGGAAGACATCCCGGAGCAACTGCTCAGCGGCCAGGTCGACCGCCACAGTCGCCATGCCGCCGCATACGACCGGGCAACCAGTTGGCTCGACGGCCCCGCTATGTTCGGCAGATATCGGGAAGGCAGCGACAATTCGGGCGAGTCCACCGCCTACAGAACATCCAATCGCTCTCAATCCGACGGTGCACACGCCCGCCGCCCCCGCCGCCGCCCCACCAACACTGAAGCCCCCACCACTTTCAAACGCCGCCAGAGTGTTGAACATCCAAAATTTGGGGTTGGCATGGTAATCGACAGCATCGTAATCGGCGGCGAAGAGGAAGTATCAGTCGCCTTCCCCAATATTGGCGTCAAGAAATTCATGGCGTCGCTGGCCAATCTGAAGGTCCTTTAGGCACCCGCAACGCGTACAGGTAC
>JAPPKT010000502.1 GCA_028819675.1 Caldilineaceae bacterium
CGGCTCCAGCACCGCGTCCAGCCGGCGGATAACCGTCATCGGCAGAATGACATCGCGATACTTGCCTCGCACATAATGGTCGCGCAGCACATCGTCCGCGATGGCCCAGATAAAATTGCTGATATTAAGACTGCTCACGCTTTGACATCCCTCCGTAGCTCGCGGCCGCCGACTAGGCCCGCAGTTTGAATCCGTCTGTCGTCAACATCGAAGCATTCCCGAAAACAGGACGCGCCCGCCGGCAGGGGCGCCCCTTGTGGATGCCCTTCGCAGGCCTTGGAAACGATTGCCCTGTTGACCTTCTACCCCCGCGTCAACAAAATGCCCCCGGCAAAGCATGGAGGCGGCAAACCGGGCGTCCGGGGTCTGTGCACGTCTAGGGGGCCAAATCTCCCAAAACAGGCGCTCAGAGCGTCTCTGAACGCCCTTACACCAGGGCTCGTTGACGTCTGTCTGAACAGCGACTGGCACGCGCAAAATGCGGCCGGCCCGCCGAACGGCTGCGCAGCTGCGAAAAGAAAACCCGATACGCCCTTGCTGTTCTCCGTGTCCCTCCGTGGACAAAAGGTGTTCTCCGCACCCCGCCGCGTACGCCGCGGATCAAGGAAAGATGTTCTTCGCGTACTCGACAGTTCACCAAAAACGAAAAACCAACGACTAAAAACTGCCGTTCCGCCTTCTCAGAACGCCAACGGAACCTGATTCCACCCGCTGCCGGCCTCGCCGTCGCCAGCCTTGACCACCGTCAGACCCTCCCAGCCATTTACCACCTTGCCGTCGATGCGAACCTTCTTGGCCGGAGGCAAAGCGAGGATTTCCCGAATGGCGGCAAATGCCTTTCGTCGGGTATAGCCCCAGGGCGGATCGCCCCCAGCCTTCACCATCAGTTTCCATAACGCCGCGGTCGACATCCGATCATCCGGCTTCCCCGTCTTGGCCATATGTGCAGCCACCCAGTTCGAGAATGCTTTACCTGCTGGGAGCGCTTCCCACGCATCCACGGCGGCAAAACGCACCCCCACCCACCCATTGGCCACCTTTCCATCGGTCCAGATCTTTCCCGTTGGAGCCAGGTCCAGTAGGGAGCGCAGCGCGGTGACGAAAGCGCGTCGGTTGTAGCCCCAGGGGGAATCGGTCCCTGCCGCTTTCACCGCCGCCGCCCACACCTCCGCTGTCGATACCTTGTCACTCGGTCGATTGGTCACCGTCAGGGCGGCCGTAGCCCAGTCATGGAAGTCAACGCCTACCGAGTCGCGCCGCAACCGTTCACGAAGGTCGCCTACCGCGCCGGAAACGGCAGGCGGGCGGTCAGTCTTCACGGCATACTGAACGAGCAGGGCCAGCATCGCCTCCCTCGCCTCCGGTTGCTCCAGCTCGGCGCGCAGCCCCGGATCGCGCTGGGCCAACGGCACCGCGGGATAAGGCAGCGGGCGCAGGCGCTCATAGAGGCCGCTGTCCATCGTCAAACTGGGCACCTGGTCGTCATTGAGGCTGATGAACATCGTTGCCGTTACCCGCCTCGTATCGCCGAAGCCGCTGTGCAAGCCCCGCCATTTCATCTCATCCCCGCCTGCCAGCTTCTTCAGCCTGCCGGTGGACAGCGTCGCGCTGGACTCAAGATCGCTGTCGATCACGACGCGGCAGCGCGTGAAAGGTTCCATTTCAGGCGAGAGTCCGGCGGTCGCGCTGTTGACGTTGCGCTGGGTCAGCGCCCCCTCCGCCAGGGCGTCGGCATACCCCCCGAGAGCCAGCCGCACCGCCGTCAGGAGGGTCGATTTGCCGCCGCCGGGCGGTCCGACCAGCAGATAGAGCGTGCGGTCCGGGTAGCCGCGCAAGGCATAGCCAAGAGCGGACAGAAGCCATTCGCGATGCGCATCGGACAGATGGCCGGTCAGCCTGTCCACGGCCGGGTGGCGGGCCTGCGCACTGTAGAGCACGCCGGTGCTGCGGGTCACCAACTTGTCGCGCGCCTGCGCAGCAGTCAGTAGCTTTCCCGTATGCAGATCGACGACGCCGTTTTCGCAGCCGAGATAACGCAGGTCCGCGTCCAGTTCCGCCTTCTTCGCCAGAGTGAGTTCGCGGAACGCCGCAGGCGGGTCCGCCTGCCTTTCCCAGTGAGCGATCATTGATCCGGCCAGTTGTATGCCCTCTTTGCAGGCGCGATTCCGCTCCGTGGCGCGGAAGGCCTTGACCGTGTCCGTAAAGGCCTTGTCATTGTCAATAAGACTGGGCAGCAGATCGCGGTGCTCGACCACCAGTCGCAGCCAGTGGGAAGCCGTCGCCCAGTACAGTCTCCGCACCTGGTCATCCCCAGGCAGCCAGATGCCGTTTGCCTGCAGGACGTACAGCGTACGCGTATCCACGTCTACGGCGCTGAGCAAGTCGGACGCATGCCGTTCCAACATGCGCCGCACATGCTGCAGCTCGGACAGTTTTTCATGGATGCGGTTGAGTTCGGGGGGGAAAGGAGCGCCGGGATCTGTCTCTTCCCGCATTTCGGTCCGAAAACCAAACGTCCCCAGCGGATGCCCCCTGTACCCCCCTTCCCGTGCCAGTTGGATTATGGTGCCAATACGCGCCTCGCGGCCGTCGTAGCCGGCAAAACCATCCCACTGTTGTTGCGTGCAGTCAGTGGCGGGATCGAATTTCTGGCCTTGAGCTGACCAGTTCCTCCATATGGAGAGGTCGTAGCCCTCCCGGCGCAGCGCGGCTCCGATCTTGATCCAGGTAGTGCGATCGCAGTCGGGGGCGATGTGCCTCAACATCATGTCCACCTCGGCAGAGGACGGCAAAGCATGTTTGCCCACGGAAGGACGGGGCGGACGGACATTCCGTTTTGGCGCCCAGGGCAGAGGGACGGCATCGTGCTTCACGTATGCATTGGGGTCCGCGGCCAGATAGCGGGCCCGGGCGAGGTCTTTCCCTGACTTGTCGACCTGCGTATCGACGAGATGATCTTGAATTGCATCGACAACGGCGCGCCAGGCCGTCGTGTGTTCCTGGGCGGTTGTAGGAACCGGGTCAACCGCGGCAAGGGCCCACATGCCGTCGGCGACGCTCAAGGCGGCCAAGGATATAAAGGGGAGTTGCTGCAGCTGCTCGAGCAGGGCCGCCTTCCTCTCCTCGGACGGGAGGTCGTCGAAATCGACGGGGATGTAGCCGGAATGCTGCGCCAGGCCCGACCTGTTGCGCCGGGAGAACAGCCCCGCGGGGGTGAAGGCCGGCAGGGCCTTCTTTTTTGCCTGGTAGTAACTGTCTTTGCCGTGCTGCCGGTAGTGGGCCCGAATCGCATTCGTCATAAAACGCACATCGGGCAGATGAGCGGCGCCGGCCGGAGTCTCGTTGCAGCGTATCCACTTTTCGAGTTCGGTCAGGGTGAACGCGCCGGCAGGGTCGCGGTCCGTAACTTTGGGGAAGAGTGAGAAAGATCTTCCGCGCGAGGAGATGTCTGTGGTAGGATTGGATTGCCTCTGCATTGAGGTGATGTCCTTTCAAGAAGGCCGCGTTGACCTGGAAAGAAAGCGCGGTCTTTCTTTTTGAACTTTTTTGCATCGCGTTCCAGTTACCTTACCATCCCTTCCACTGCTTTACAAAACTCTCCTATATATTTCTCTACATTGGGAGGTTTGTCAAGTAGTGGTAGGAAGTGGAAGGCAAGTGGAACACGGCCATCCCACCCTCTCAACCGTCCCCCTGCCGAAAAACCGGGTTGCACAAGTGAAACGCTTGCATAGTCACAGCGGAAACGCAAAGTTGCTCTTCCGGGACGCTTTGAATCCAGTTCAGAACCGCCCCGTGCGGTCTGGATCGTCGCAACTCGGAGACAACGTTTGTATCCAGGAGATACACAGCATTCCTCTACTCTAAATCTGGAGCCGGTCGCCGGCGCAGCTTCCTTCTCGGCGGGGTTAACGCCTCCGTACGCGGCTCTGGGGCCAGCAGAAACGCCTTCAGGCTTGGTTTCGCCACTCTTTCCAGTCTGCGCCACTGTTCAATCGACACCACCACCGCCGTTTCTTTCCCGTGCTTGGTGACGATCTGCGGGCCTTCTGCATGACTGGCTTCCAGCAGCTCGCTGAAGCGCGCCCTCGCCTCCTGCACTTGCCAGACGTTGCTCATGCTTCCCTCCGGTTTCAGGCTTTTGGGCCGGGAAATTGTTGGCCATTTTTCTGAAAACGAATATCAAACCGGTACTCCTTGGCCGCAACCCCAAGGGGAACCCCTGGGGTCTCCCTGCCGTTTCCCCGCAGTTCCCCTCCCGAAGGGGCCTGCTCCGGCACGATCACATAATTTTGTACTTAAGATAACAAAAAGCAGTTTTTTTATACGCTGCTTCATGGTAAAGTAAAAAGGCAGGGCAGGCGACAGTATACCCGAAAGGAGCGACCCATGGCGGATACCAAAGCGAAGACCAATCCCAGAGTCAGAAAAGCCCAGGATCTCAAAAAGACCGCCCATGTCTCCATAGCCGTAACAGCCAGCGACAAACGGCGCATCATCGATGCGGCATTCTTCCGCCAGCAGAAATTCACCGAATTCGCAAGAGCGGCTATTTTGCAGGCCGTCGCGAAGGTTGAGAAGGAGCAGACCGGGCAATAAAAAAACGGGGACAGGTCGCGGGATACACCCGCGGCAGCGAGCAGCCCCGCGCCGCGTTCAGCCGCCAAGGCCTGTCCAATATCGCAAAGAGAGCAGGGATCCAAAAAAGAGGACGGCCCCGATCCGTCAATCGGGGCCACTACCACTGAGACCCTCGCATCAATGGAGCCTCGCCCACATGCTAACACACAGCACCCTCAATCGCATACCACTCGCCGCCGCCGCCGAAGTCGCGGCCCGGCTCCCAGGCACACGGCGCGCAGGCGCCGGCTACCGCACCCGCGGCTACTGCCACGGCAGCGGGGACAAGCAGACGTCGGCGTCGCTGGTATTCAGCGATCCGTCCAGGCCCGGAGAACAGTCCCTGCACGTCCACTGCTACAAATGCAGCCCGCAGA
>JAPPKT010000357.1 GCA_028819675.1 Caldilineaceae bacterium
CAGAGCGTCTGATTGTGGATCAGAAGGTTGCGGGTTCGAGCCCCGCTAGGCGCCCCTGGTGTCCGGTTGAGTCTCTGATTCTTGTTGGGAGAGGGGACTCAACCGGATGTCTATTTGATGTACGAGGAAGGCACAAACAGAGTGGTCCGCCGTTTTCAGCGAGCCTCTCTCGTGCCTACGGTCGGTAACGGAATCATGGTCGACTTGTAGCCATGCTCCCTGATTTGGAGTATGTAATAGTCCACCTCTCGCCGCACAAGTTCGGTGCGGTTCAGGCAGGTCTGGCGTTTCAGGTCTTCCAGTTGCTCGAGTTGCTGTTGAGTGAATTGGATCTGTGCAATCTTCTTTGCCACTCGGCTCCCCTTTCGGATTCGGTGTCCGCAGGTTGGATCATGGACTCTAATATTGGCCGCCTGATACGTGCAAATGCCATGACTTGGAGTTGGTCTCAGGATACGAGTCTGTGCTTTACGGGACGTCCTGTAGATGGCGGAAGTTTGCGATCAAATTTTGCCTGTCAAAATAGGATATGAATCGGCAAGCGCTGGCACTGTCTCCTCACACGTGCATGATTTCTAGGAGAAAACATGGCAATTGATAGCTATACTCATGGCAAAGTACTGAGCTTACCTAGTGGGGCACAATGGTTCAATGCGGACCTTCACATTCATACCCCGGCTTCTGGAAATGATTTTAGGGGCAATGGGAAGGAAACAACTGCTCAGGACATTGTAGAGGCTGCCATCGTAAAAGGATTAGACATAATCGCTGTTACTGACCACAACACGGTTGCATGGTGTGACAAAGTCCGTAAAGCTGCAGAAGGAAAGGGTCTTGTTGTCTTTCCGGGTGTCGAAGTGTCCACAAAGGAAGGGCATGTTTTGGCCATTTTCGACGTAGATACTCAGACACAGGAGATGAATCGTTTCCTAGAGCATGCCGGATTTCCTCCCGAAAAAGTCGGGGTTGTTGAGTACTCAAGTGAGCTAGGATTCAGTGACACAGTTGATGTAGTAGCCAAGTTTGGAGGGGTCGCAATTGCGGCGCACGCGGATCGAGACCGAGGGTTCATGAAGTCAATTGCAACGAAACTAGAAATCAGGAGGGTTTATGAATCCGAAAATCTATGGGCTATAGAAATCCTTGACACGGATCTTAGGTACGAACATCAGTCTGGGAAACACATCTCCCCTCGAAGAATGACGTGTTTACAGTTTTCTGATAGCCACGAGCTCGGGAATGATATGGGAAGGCGAAGCACGTATCTGAAGATGGGGGAGAAGAATCTCGATGGTCTTAAGCTCGCCTTACTCGATCCGTACATCCGAGTTGCGTTCTCAAAGGATGAATTACCTAACCCTGAGTGTGCGATTCTAGGGATGTGGGTAACCAATGGTTTCTTGGATGGTCAGCAAATGCGATTCAACGAAGGTGTAAACTGCTTGATAGGCGATACAGGAAGCGGCAAGTCTCTTTCTTTGGAACTTGTACGATTTGCGTTAGACCAGCAACCCGTTGTTCTCAAGATTCAGCAGGAGGTTGAAAGCCTCTTGAATCATCAACTTAATAGCGCAGGTACTATTCATGTCTTGTTGAGAAAAGGTTCTTCGAAATACTTAGTAGAGCGCACGTTGAGCCGATCGTCTAGCTCACCAAATGTACAGCGAATTGAGGACAGCGGCAGACTGTCTCCAACAGACATTTCTAACGTTCGGGAGTTCTTCCCCATAAAGTGCTTTAGCCAAAGTGAAATCATCGAATTCGCCCGGGAGAAAAGTGTCCGACTCTCGTTGACTGACGACTTGATTGCTATTTCCGAGGAACTCACATCCATTGAGAGAGTGAAGGGCAGCCTCAGGCGGAACGCGGCTAACATCATTGCGGAAGAAGAGAATGAAAAGAATCTGCGCGGGCAGATTTCCAGCCGACCAGCACTAACCGAGGACCTCAATCGCGTTGAAGAGACTCTGCCCCAAGAGCGTCTGAAAGAACAGGAGCTTTGGGGAGTAGAAAAGAAGATGCTTGAGGACGCAAGTGAGCAGATCAAGTGTGTATCTGGTAAGTTGAGTGAGACAATGTCTCAATTGATTCTATTGCCCGACTGGGGAGACGAAATAGAAGAATTGCCCAACAAGAACTCTCTGAAGAAACTACGTAATGCTTTCAAAAACTGGCAGTCCCAGGTGGCAAGTTCGCAGCAGGGGTTAACCGAAAACCTGGAAATACTCATCAAAGCCCTTCAAGATGTTCGACAAGATTGGGAGCCGCGTTTTGAAGACAAAAGAGTTGAGTACAGATCTTTGCTGGAGAGATTAGATACAGGAGGCAGAGGTCTACAATCTCTAGCGGAGTATCGAAAAGATATAAAGGAACAGCTAGCCAGGTTGGACGAAAGCGAGCAGGAGCTTTGTCAAAGGGTGATACCTCGAATTGCCGAACTAAGAGAAGAACGCGAATGCCTTCTGTCTGAATTACAAAGCCACAGAAAATCGATTACTCACAAACGAGAGACAAAGGCAAGAGACCTGACTCTTAAGTTGGATCGCGATGTCCGGCTAAGAGTTCATGCTCGCCAAGACAATGAACAGTTCAAGAAATCGCTCTCTGAGATCGCAGTGGGAGCGCGTCTGGGCACATCAAACATTGACTTGCTATCCAAGGCGCATCCTGTTCCATTTGTCAAAAGGATGATTGACAACAGTTTTGGCGACTTGGCTGATCAGCTTAAAGTTTCAGTTTCGAAACTCGAATCCCTATGGGAGACTATTCTAGAGAGAAGTAAGTTGAATGAACTGTATGAAATGCAACTGGTGGACATTGATGACATAATCGAGGTTCAACTTGCAGTGGAGCAGGGTGAATACAAAGACATAGAACGGCTTTCCCATGGAGAAAAGTGCAGGGTTGTGTTGATGGTTGCCCTAGCAGAAGGCGATTTCCCATTGCTGGTTGACCAACCAGAGGATGCCCTTCATGCCCCCGGGATAGAGAAAGGCATCGTTTCCACTTTGCGGTTTAATAGGGGGAAGCGGCAGTGCATTTTCGCTACTCGAAGCGCCAATATCTTGGTGTCAGCCGACTCAGACCAGATACTGGCCTTAGAGGCTGAAGCAGAAAAAGGAAGCGTCAAGAGCACAGGTTCTCTTGACAGGTTCGATCACAAGACTTTGATCATTCACCATGTTGAGGGCGGAAAAGAGGCATTTCGACGGCGCAATTCCTTGTATACACTTAGGCAAGTTGCTCTCGAATAGTTTTGACGAAGATAGCTCCTTAGACCTGGCTCTGCATGGAACCATTCGATCATCCGAACGTGCAATTCTCTAGATTTCAGAACTAAGCTTCAGTTGGCTGTGCTGCCGCAAACGGACATGGTGTAAGACCAACTCTTGATCAGCCTAGCTACTCCTCCCACCAGTCACTAGATTCCACAAAGTCGCAGCCGTTCCAAATTATGGTTGGCCCCAATCGTTAGACCACGAAATGGGAAAAATAATGTACATTTAGACGAATGCGGCCGGCTCTGAACAGAGCACGAAGTGCTCTTCCGCCGGCGTCCGATAGTTGAGTCACCGATGCGGTCTTTCATGGTTTTGGAAGTGTAAGAACAGTTCTGCGTTGAAGCGAATCTCGAACACCGTGGGGTAATGCACCCGCCGCACGTGCAAGGAGAGATAATACTGTGAACGCGGCAAGCCTGAGCACTTCTTTGCAGGAGGCTGTGCCTCCTCTCTTCGTCTGCTCGCCGGCACCCCAGGAAGGTGTGCGCGTACGCACTCCCATGCTTTACCCCGACGGAGGCGTTGTGGACGTGTTTGTGCTGGAGAGGAATGGCCGCTACATCGTCACCGATTTCGGCGATACACTGGGCTGGCTTGGGCTGCAATCAGTGAGCCAAAAGCGGACACAGAAACAGGATGCGCTGATTCAGGATGTATGCCTGACTCTACGCATAGAGAATCAGCGTGACCAACTGATGCTCCGCGATGTCTCCCGCGGCGCGCTTGGCGATTCGGTGTTACGTGTCGCCCAGGCCGCGGTACGTGTCTCAGACCTCTGGTTTACCCTGCGTAGCCAGGCAATTGAGACCACTGCTGACGAGGTTGACGAATGGCTACGCGAGCGGGCGATTGATTTCAAGCGGGATGTGTCGAAACAGGGGAGATCAACCCAAAACTGGAAAATCGATTTCGAGACACACACAGACGGTCATACCTGTTTTGTCTTCATTTTGGCCACCGGGACCCGCGGCGCCGTCCGAAGGCTGACTGAGCACGTGGTTGCCGGGTGCGTAGACCTTAGCCACTTTCGGGATCGCCAGTCGAGCCTGACCTTCGTTTCCCTTTTTGACGACACGCAAGACGTCTGGCAACCAAAGGATTTCTCGCTGGTAGAAGGAGTCTCTGACATCGCTCTCTGGTCCCATCCAACCGAGTTTGAGAACCTTCTTAGAGCTGAATGACCCTGTACTTTCTGCCGAGAAAACAGTGGGCCACTCTGGCTTAGATGTCACTGCTCGGATCAGAAAGTCAGGAGTCAGATCCCAGCTAGTCGCCCATTCCACCTCACCTGCTTTCTCACCCTTCACCCCCGGCACCCTCCCGGCCCTCCTCCGCAACCTCCACCAAATACAGAAACAACGGCAACCCCAACGAAACACCAACCACAAGCGTTCCCACAACAGGCAACCACAGCTTCGCAACCCTTCTCTCAACCCCATCAGCAAATATAAACACAAACAGAACAACAGCAGAGACAAACACATCCAGCCAGCCGAATACCGCAATCCTTGAGCTAGTGATCTGTTCAAAAAGAAGGGAAACGTCGAGCCCGTTCTCTGAAATCCAAAGAAGAAACTGAGAATAGGGAAGAACTGTTCCGACAATGCACAGAAATAGGTAGACGTGCTTTTTCTTAATTCTCGAGATGCCCCTCCTCACTCCCCCAAATTCCCCATCACCGCCAGCGGCGTCGCCGCCAGCAACCCCC
>JAPPKT010000650.1 GCA_028819675.1 Caldilineaceae bacterium
GGCAGACTGATATTGGCCCATTTTCTCCCTTGCAAGGCCCCGGCTGAAGATGGCACTGACATGACCTGGTTGCAGCCCGAGGGCCAGGTTGTATTCGACGATGGCCTCCTGGTATCGACCTAATGCGGCCTTCGCATAGCCCCGACTGACGAATGCTGCAGCAAAGTCTGGTTTCAATTGGAGTGCCCGATCGAGATCGCCGAGGGCGTCCTCGCTCCGACCAAGGTTAAGATTAGCGACACCGCGACCGTGATAGGCCCTGGCACTGTCAGGATCGTATTGGAGGGCCCTTTCAAAGTCGGCGAAAGCCTCCTGATGCAGACCAATGCAGGTCTTGGCATTGCCCCGTTCCACGAAGGCATCAACATGGTCATGCTGCAGCCGCAAAGCTACGTCAAAGTCGGCAATGGCCTCCTCGAACAACTTGAGGCCGCTCTTGGCAGCCCCCCGATAGTAGTAGGCATTAACAAGGTATGGTTCCAACAGGAGGGCCTGATCGAAATCCGCAATCGCCTCCTGGTACCTACTACTCATGAGATGAGCGGCGCCCCTTCCGATGTAGCCGGTGCTAACGTCGGGCTGCAACTGGAGGGCCTTGTCATACTCGGCGATGGCCTCATCGTACAGACCGAGGCCAAGATTAGCGTTGCCCTGAATGAAATAGTCTTCGGCACTTCCCTCTCTTTGATTTGCGGCGACCACGATACATGCCGCGGCAACGGCTAGCAACAAGACTCTTACTCTGTTTTTGCGCACTTTATTAGTGCCCTTTCACATGCAGCGGGTCTGGGCAACCCGGCCATGCGACCATCCGCCAATGCAGCAGATCCGCGCAATCACGGCGAGAGATTCGCTGATCGTCTGATTATAGGGCTGTCAGCCACCCAGGAACAGCCGGATCGGCGCCTCCAACAGTTCTTTCACCCTCTTCAAGTAGAGCGCGCACTCAGCGCCGTCCGTCACCCGGTGATCGGCCGAAATCGTCATCTGCATGACCGTGCGCACCACCACCTGGCCCCCCTCGACGACCGCGGTCTCCCTGGCAGTTGCCACCGCCAGAATCGCGGCCTGTGGCGGGTTGATGATCGCGGCAAAGTGATCGGTGTCGTAACCGCCCAGATTGCTGATCGTAAAGGTGCTGTCCGATACATCCTCCGGCCTGGCCCTGCCCGCACGCGCCCTCTCGATCATGGCTCGATTCTCGCGGGCGATCTCCCCTATCGGCCTGCTGTCCGTCTGCCGCGTGGTGACCGTCAGCACGCCCCCTTCCACCGCCACCGCCGCGCCGATATTGATGTCAGAGTGAACATCGATGCGGTCGTCCACGTAGGACGCGTTCAGGTTGGGGAATTCGCGCAGCGCCAGGGCAGCCGCTTTCACCACCAAATCGTTGACCGTAACCTGCGCATCCGCTGGAAAGGCTACATTGTACTGCCTCCTCAGTGCCAGCGCGTCATCCATCGTGACCGAATTGGTGATGTAAAAGTGAGGGATCGTCTGCTTGCTCTGGCTCATGCGCCGCGCTATCGTCCGCCGCAGCGGCGAAGCGGCAGTCCCGACCGATGGAGGACGGTGTCCGTCCTCTGGCGGGCGCCGCACAACCTCCTCGATCGCTCCGGGACGGGCCTCGGCCAGATGATTCTCCACATCCCCGCGCAGAATTCGCCCCCCGGGACCGCTACCGGCCACACGCCGTAAGTCCAGATTGTGCTCGTGGGCCATGCGCAGTGCGATTGGTGTCGCCAGTAAGCCATTGCCCGCAGGCGCTGCAGGCACGCGACGCACTGGTTCACTCTCTTGCGGCGCGGCCGGCAAAGGAGTGGATGGCGTCTTCGCTTCCGGTGGCTTTGGCGGTGGTGGGGCAGGCTCTTCGGCAGGAGCTGGAGCAAGCGCGGGCGTGGCGGAAAGTTCGTCGGCCTCACCAATCCGGGCAATCGGCGCACCCTCTGCGACGCTTTCACCGGGCTGAATGAGGTGCTCCAGCAGGACGCCCGCAACCGGAGACTCCACCTCCAGCGTCACCTTGTCCGACTCAAACTCTGCGATTGGTTCGCCCGCCTGTACCGCGTCGCCCACGCCCTTCAACCAGACCGAAAGCTCACCTTCATCGGCCTCAAAACCCAGGTCGGGCATGGGGATTGTCTCAGCCACGTATCCCTCCCATTATCGGCAACGGCAGCCAGCCGCTGACCGTCTCTCATGCACAGATGTGGGCCTGATGGCACGTCGGTCCTATCCAAACTCTGTTCGATTCAGTCCCACCAGCGCCGCCTCGAAGATCGCCTGGCTGTCGATCCCGAAATGCCGGTACAGATCAGCCGGCGTTCCCGACTGTCCGAAATCGTCCACGCCAAGCGGTATCAGGTAGCTGCCGAACAGGCTGCCCAGCCACGCCAGATTGTGCGACGCTCCGTCCTGCACCGTGACGATCGGGGCCTGGCGCTCGTTCGGGGGGATCAGCCACGAGAGCAGCCGGCTTGGCTCTCTGCCCGGCCTGCGTCCCCATTGCGCCGCCCGCCAGTTTTCAAAAAGACGGCGGGGACTGGAAATGTTCAGCACATTGACCGCAATGCCTTCCGCCTGCAGCATCTCCGCCGCCTCCATCGCCTCCGCCAGCATGATGCCGCTTGAGGCGATATGGACCAGCGATCGAGGATCTGCTTCCGGCGTGGCCGTCTTCCAGTCCAGCAGTCTGAAACCGCCTTCGAGCACCTGGCGGCGAAGTTCGGTGGCGCCGAGACGCTCCATCGCCGGCTCAAGCAGCGACTGATCCGTCGGCTTCGTAGAAAGGCGCAGATAGGTTGCCCTGCCATCCACGTCGCGGCAGCACTGACGCACCGCCTCCAGCATGATCCAGACCAGCTCCTGCGCAAAACAGGGCTCATAGCTGTTCAGATTCGGCAGCTCCGCGCCCAGCGAGGGGGTCACCGTAGACTGGTGCGCACCGCCCTCCGGGGCCAGGCTGACACCCGAAGGCGTGCCCACAATGATAAAGCGGGAACCGGCGTAAAGGCCGTAGATAAACGAGTCCAGCCCCCGCAGCACGAAGGGATCGTATACCGTGCCGATCGGGATCAACTGCTGCCCGTTCAGCTCTGCCGAGAGGCCCAGCATCGCCAGCATCATGAAGAGATTCATCTCCGAAATGCCCAGCTCGATGTGCTGGCCGTCGGGCCCGTAGTGATAACTCAGCCCCCGGTTCTCCTCCAGTTCGTAGATCTCCCTGTCGGTCAGGGAAAAGACGCCCTGTTTGGCGATCCAGCCCGAAAGGTTCGTTGACGTGGAGACATCGGGCGAAGTGGTGACCAGCCGCGGCGCCAGCTTCGGATCGCGGCTCATGCTCACCAGGATCTGGCCGAACGACTGCTGCGTGCTGAGCATGCCATGCATACGCGCCGGCACGCTTTCGGGAACGTCCTCAGCTGAAAGACCCGCGGGCAGAGGCTCGCCACTCTTTGCCTTTCGCGGCGTTAAGGCGACCTCTCCATTCGGGGCAGGGTACAGCTGTTGGGCGATTTCCGTGCAGAGCGCCCCCTCCTCCGAATCCGGGTCAAATGCGGCCCATTCATCGTCGCCGGGGATCGACAGCTCCTCGGCCAGGGCCGACATCTCTTCAACGCTCAGCAATTTCGAATGGTTGTGCGGGTCGCCGGCAATCGGCAGCCGCCAGCCCTTTATCGTATAGGCAAATATAACCGTGGGCCGGTCTGCCGTGGCGTCGGCCTCTTCAAGGACGCCGATCATTTCGTGGAGGTCATGGCCGCCCAGATTGCCGACCACGCCGGGCAGCTCCTCATTGCTTATCGGCGCCAGCAGCTCCTCCAGGTGCGGGTCCCTGTGCCCGTTTACCGTCACAAAACGCCGGCGCAACTCATCGCCCGGCAGCCGTACCAGCAACTGGTACTCCTCGTTGCTCATGTCGTCGATGCGTTTGCGAACCAGCTCCCCGTTTTCCTTTGCAAACAGATTCTGCAGTTTGCGTCCGTACTTCGCCTCCAACACCTGCCAGCCCCAACTGTCGAACATCGCCTTCAGCGTCCCCGCGCGGATGCCGGGAACCACCCGGTCCAGACTCTGCCGGTTCAGGTCCACGATCCAGATCGTGTTGGCCAGTTCATCCATCCATTCATCGAATACCGCTTCCCAGACATTGCCCTCGTCCAGCTCCGCATCGCCGATGATGGCAATGAAGCGATTGGAAGTCACGTCGCCAAAGTGCATCTTGGCATAGTAGTGGGACAGTCCGGCAAAGGCCGGCGCCACCGCACCCAGCCCCACCGAACCGGTGGAAAAATCAACCGGGTCGGGGTCTTTGGTCCGGCTTGGATAGGCCTGCAGGCCGCCAAAAGCGCGCAGCGTGGTCAGATATTCGCGGGGCAGTTGCCCGAGGAGGTATTGAATTGCGTGAAAGACCGGCGAAGCGTGCGGCTTGACCGACACCTTGTCCCCGTGCTTGAGCAGGTGAAAATAGAGCGCGGTCATGATCGTCACCATGCTCGCCGACGAGGCTTGGTGCCCGCCAACCTTGACGCCGTCACGCTGCGGACGAATGCTGTTGGCCTCGTGCACGATCCGCATCGACAGCCACATGATGCGTTCCTGAATCCGGTTCAGTGTGTCCAGATACTCTGATGTCAGCTTCATTGGCGAATTCGGCCCATGCAAACCGGTATCATCCTACACTCAAAAACGGGAACCCGGCTGTGTACATATGGTTACGTCCTGCAGCAATTTTCAGCGCTCACTTCTTGGGATTATACCATATCCCGGTTGGTCGCGGCCGGTGTTTCGTGAATCGGCGTGCATCCCAAAATGGGGGCGAACTTTCCTATACCTCGGGTAGCAAAGGAGTGATTTCCAGTACGCGTTAAACTCTGACGCAGGGGAAGCGCCGCCTCTGACCACTGACCACTAACCACTGCAGTTCTGGGCGGTCGGGCCTATTCGGCC
>JAPPKT010000236.1 GCA_028819675.1 Caldilineaceae bacterium
GGGGATGGGGCCTCTGCTGGACGAAGATCATGTCGTCCTGGCGGAGAACGATAAAATTTCCTTTGTAAGCATCACTCAGAATCTCTTCGGTAAAGATCTCTTGCGGCGGTCCTTGCGCCACGATGCGGCGGTTGAGGCAGACGACCCAGGGCACATGGGCGGCAGCCATGTTAAGGTCGTGGGTTGTCAGCAGGATGGTCATTCCTTCTCTGTTAAGCATAGTGAGCCAGTGGAAGATATTTTCGGCACTGCGGACGTCGACGCCGGTGGTGGGCTCATCGAGGACGAGGACTTCGGGGTCTGCGACGAGGGCCCGGGCGAGGAAGACGCGTTGCTGCTGTCCGCCGGAGAGATCGCGGATATGGCGTTCCGCCAGATGGCCGATCTCCAGCCGGTCCAGGATTTCGCGGGCGCGTTTGCGCTCGCGGCGGCGAGGCCAGGGCCAGATATTCTGGCGGTGGTCGAGGCCCATCAAGACCACTTCCTCGGCGGTGACAGGGAAGCTCCAGTCGACGGTCTCGATCTGCGGTACATAGGTGATTCGCAGATCCGGTCGCACGCGCTGGATTTCTCCTTCTCTCGGCGTGAGGAGGGTCAGAATGAGCTTCAACAGGGAGGTCTTGCCGGCGCCGCTGGGACCGACCAGGCCAACGAACTGGCCGGGATGGAGATGCAGGTCGATGTCGTCCAAGACATTGAAGGCGCCATAGCCGAAGGCGACGCGGTTCAGTTCGATCAGTGGATCCATTTGGACATCCTTTTGAGGAGAGAGTAGAGAGGAGTGAGGAGAGAGAAGTCTCTCACCCCTCACTCCTCTTGCATGTTACTCTCCTGCTTTACTTCCTATTCGCTGTCGGGCACGTTGCCGACCTCTACGCCATCCATGAGGGATTGGTCGCCCTCTAGCGTACTGGCCAGCGTTCCCATGTTTTCCACCATCATGCCGATGTAGGTGTGCTCGGGCTCGCCGGGCAGACCGTCGTCCAGCAGGGTGCATACGGTATCGCCGGTTTCGGACGCAATCTGGTCGATAAGTGCGGCCACTTCCTGGTCAGACGGTGATTCGATTCAGGGATGGTTGGCGGCATGTGCCCCCCACAATTGGCGTCAGGCGCGGGCAGAGTTGCGGCAGTCGGTGCAATGCCCGAAGAACGAGACATGACTGACGTCGATCTCAAAGTCGTATTGGGCGTCCATCGTCCGGCGAAAGGAGCGCAAGACACTGTGCGGCAGTTCGAGCAGGCTGTCGCAGGAGCGGCAGACGAGATGGTGATGCGGCTCGGGGCCTGCCAGTTCGTAAGCAAGACGGCCGTCGGCCATGTAGACCATCGCGAGGATGCGCTGTTCCGTCAGAAAGTGCAGAACCCGGTAGACGGTGGCCCGGCTCAGCGTGGGCGCGATGCGGTGTACGTGGTCGTAGACGGCTTCGGGCGTGACATGGTCACCAAGTTGACAGACGGCGTCGAGGATGAGCTGGCGTTGGGGTGTTACCCGGTAGCCGGATTTGCGTAACTGTCGATTGATCTCTGAGGTATTGTGGGACATGATAATTTTATTTGTTGCGAATTTTCGCAACAAGGTGCAGATTCGCACACGCCGGGAGCCGTGTCAACGCCGGTTTCCCGTCACCTGCTTACTCGCTTCTGAGTCAGTCTTGCTGACTGTAACATCTTGCCGTCAAGACTGAAAATCTCCAAATTCTCCACAGAACTCCATCATCGAGGCGCGTCCGCTGATGACCGGATTTATTCCGTTTCCGGAATGTTGCGGGTGTCGATGTGGTCCATAAGTGTGGGATCACCGCCAAGCGCTTCGGCTAATGTTTTCATGTTTTGCACCTTCATATTGACAAAGGAGTGCTCAAGGTCACCCGGTTCACCGGGCAGGGTGTCGTCGTCGATCCAGAAGATAGGGACGTCTGCTTCGCGGCTGATCTGCTCCATAACGGGTGAAGGCGTAAAGGAGGAGCCAAAGATAGCGGGCAGCTTCAGTTCGCGCAGCAGGTCGATGATCTCGGCCACATCGTGAGCGGACGGTTCGGAGAAGTCGTGCGGTTGAATCGAACCCAGGACTTTGAAGCCGTGGCGACGAGCGAAATAGGAGAAAGAGTTGTGATAGCTGTAAAGCTGGCGGTTTTTCTCGGGAATGGTGGCGACGAGGGCCTTCGTCGCCTCGTCGACCTCCATGAGGCGGGCAGTGTAGGCGTCGTGGTTTGCGTTGTATGTGTCGGCGTTATCCGGGTCCCGGTTCACCAGTGTGTCGCGTATCTGCCCGGCATAGCGGATAGTAAAGATAGTATCGCCACCCAAGTGCATGTCGATGTGACCGAAATCGTCGTAGATGAACTCGTCAGATTCGATTGCTGCGTCCACGAAGGCGATCGTGGCCTCTTCGCTTGCAAATCTTTCGAGCCGTGTACGAACCGCTTCAGGGCGATTGCCGCCGCGCAAGAAGATGATATCGGCCTCGGTCAACTTTACGACATCGGATGGCGCTGGTTCATAGTGATGCGGATCGGTCCCTTGCGCCACGAGTCGTTCGATGGTGACACGATCGCCGCCAATGTTATAGATATGGTTGGCTATGACATTGCCCGTGGTGACTACGACCAGAGGCGCCGCTTGTGGCTCAGCGACGGTTTCCTCCTGGGGGGCAGGTTCGGCGGCGGTATCCTCAGTGGCTATGGGGACGCAGGCGGCCATAAGGAGCAGCAGTGCCAGGAGTGACAGCAGAGTTCGGAATGAGTTTCGCATGACGGGATCTCCTTTGTCCGTATTGGGCCTAATAACGGTCTTCGTTGATGTTTTTATGGCACCAAATGAAGCCATCAATACTCAGAAACTCCGAATCTATTGGTTAACAGAAGTATCGGGGCCGGGCACGTTGCCGGTCTCGAGACCATCCATCAGCGCGGGGTCGCCGCCGAGGACTTCGGCCATCGTTTTGAGGTTTTCGACCATCATACTGATGTAGGAGTGTTCAGGGTCGCCCGGGTCTCCAGGGAGGTCGTCGTCGCTCAAGGTGCTGACAAACTGGACGCCGGCTTCGCGGCCGATCTGATCGACGACGCGGGAGGGGGAGACCTCCGAGCCGAAGATGGCTGGTACGCCGCCCTCGCGCAGTTGGTCGATGAGGGCGGCGACCTCCTGGCCGGACGGTTCGGAGAAATCGGCCGGTTGGATGGCGCCCAGGACTGTGTAGCCGTAGCGAGGCGCGAAGTAGGCGAACGAGTCGTGATAGGTGTAGAGTTTGCGGTTTTCGGCGGGGATGCTGGCGGTCGTGGCCTGAATGGCAGCATCGAGGGCTTGGATGCGGGCGGCGAACTCGTCATAGTTGGCCTGGTAGGTTTCGGCGTTGTCGGGGTCGTGGGCGGTCAGCTTTGCGCGTACGATTTCGGCGTATTGGAGTGCGAAGATCGGGTCGGTCCACAGATGGGGATTGGGGCTGCCGGCCTCTTCGGGAAAGGAGAAATCGAAGACATAGTCCTCAGGGTCGATTACCAGTTCGCCGAGGAGGACGATTTCGCCCCCTTCCTTCAGATTGGCCTCAGCCATCTGCATTGCGGAGGTCTCGAGGTCAAGTCCGTTGATGAAGATGAGGTCGGCACTGGCCAGGGTGACGGCATCGGAGGGGGCGAGTTCGAAGGTGTGGGAGTCGGAGCCGGCGGGCACGAGGCCGGTCAGCTCGACGTGGTCGCCGCAGATATTGTATACGATGTTTGTGATGGGGGAGACGGTGGCGACGACCTGGAGGCGTCCCGATTCGGATTCCGACGTGTTTCCCCCGCAGGCTGACAGGAGGAAGATCAGCGCCAGGAGATGGAGAATCCTGGGTGATAAGCGCATACGTGCGATGCCTTTCGGTGACGAAAAAGGTTGATCTTTGCAGAAATATTGGGCATTTCCGCAATGCTAATTTCTGGAATTCTACCAATTCTAGCATTGTTCCATGAGGCCTTCAAACTCGGTTGGTATGTGTTCCAGGATTGGGGATGTGGATTGGGGTGGAGGTGAGAGGCGGGTTGGGGGCGTTGGCAGGGGCTGGGAGAGGCGAGAGGGAAGGTCCTAATTGGATATTGAATTGGGGTAGCCCTAATCCTGAGACCAACTCGATGAGGGCTGGGTAGAGTCGGCAAAGTTGGAGTTTGCAGGAAGAAGACCGGCTAGAATCTCGCCTAGTAGATGTCCTCGCGCCGGAGGCTGAGATTTTGCGGCCAGCCTCCGGCGGAGTGTACGGGCAGTATTTCGGCCAGGGATTCTCCGTGGGCGGCGGCCGCCGGTATGTGCCGGAGTAGCAGGGCTTCGGCGTCGATGTCCACTTCTGCGGTTTCCCATCCGGCGGCGTTCCAGGCGTGCGCGGGGCTGCGGCTGTTGGGCACGGTTTGGTTGGACCACCAGGAGCGGTGAAGACGGGCCGATGGGGGTAGAGGGAAGCCGAGGATGGACTCGAGCTCGCTAAAGGTTGTTTTCCACTCCTGGGTTGGGAGTCGGCGCAGGTGTGTGTATAGGCGGTAGTACTTTCCTTGTGCGGCTATTTGGCGGTACTGTTGTTCTTTGTCCATCGCGATGCCCAATTTTCAAGTCGGTGCCAAAGGTAAAGAGTAGGTCTACCTTTAGCATTATAGTTGGATCTTACTGTCTCTCCACTTCCAGGAGTGGCTGACGTTTGTCTGACCGGAAATCTGCAGGGCCATAGTATTGTCAAGCCACGAGGGCACCCACAAGGGGTGCCCCTACGGGGGCGCCTGGGGGGAAGGTGGGGTCGATGGGTGAGGCCGGGCCAGGGCACCCGCTAGGGGTGCCCCTACGGGGGCGCTTGGGGGGAAGGTGGGGTCGATGGGTGAGGCCGGGCCAGGGCACCCACAAGGGATGCCCCTACGGGGGCGCTTGGGGGGTAGGTGGGGTCGATGTGTGAGGCAGGGACAGGGCACCCAC
>JAPPKT010000165.1 GCA_028819675.1 Caldilineaceae bacterium
GGCGGCGACCACGTCACCGTTGGGGGCCAGTGCCAAAATGGGGAAGAGGCCGCCATCCTTATAGGCGATGGTCTCGCGTGTCCCGGGTAAGGCGCGTAAGTCAAGGATACGGTCTGGAGTCAGGTTCGTCACTTCAGTGTCTCCTCTCGATCGAGTGGTGGCACCATTTCTTGGGGATATTTTGGCCGCTTAAAGTCCCTAGTGTTCAAAGGCTGCCCCCAAGAGCCGAATGTCCTCTGAGATTCCTGCCCTATCCTGCCGGCGTTGGACGGCTGGTACAGTCCCGGAGGCCTCCTGGGAGCGCTGCTTCTCCAAATTCAGTTGTATAAAGGCGGGAAGGCACGGAGTAGACGCCAGGGCTGTCTGAAGGCGGAGGAAACGGGCCTATTGCCGGCTTGTCGCGCGCGCCACGGCCGAGATCAGTTCCTCCTCACTCCAGGTTACGGCGACGGCGCAGTAGTTCTGGTGACTGTACAATGGGTTGTTTTCGGCCTGGCGGGAATCAGAAGCCTGCCGCATGGAGGGGTTGTAGTAGTACATTGTGACCCCTTGACCGTTGCCGCGGACTACGCTGGAGGGATAGCCGAGATCGGTGCGGCGGGACTCCTCGGTGGTGTAGCCGTAGAGGTGGCCGGAGAAGGTGAGGAGGCAGTCGAGCCAGGAGCGCCCGCGGTCGCGGCTGATGCGGCCTTCGATGCGGTGGGGCGGATTGCGGTTGCCGTAGGTGAGGAGGATGTCGCCGTTGGAGAGGAGGACGAGATCTGCGGGATGCTGGCGGGCCTGGGTGATCTGGACCGGATCCGACCAGGTGAAGCCGCCGTCCTGAGAGTGTGTGCTGTGCAGTCCTTGGACGCCGTCATCGCGCATGACGGCGAGGAGGTCGCCGCCGGGGAGCGCGATGAGAGCAGTCTCGTTCTTGTGGTGGGCGATGAGGGAGGGTTCTTCCCAGGTCAGGCCATCGTTGCGGGAGCGGACGAGGTAGGAGGAGTCGAAACTCTGGCCGCTGCGCTCGTCTTCCCAGGCCTGGCTGTTGTAGATGGGCGCGAGCAGCGTTCCGTCGGCGAGCGAGACGATCTTGCCGTAGGGTGAGCCTGAGGGCAGGGCGTCTATCGACAGCGGGTAGGGCTCTTCCCAGGTCAGGCCGCCGTCGAGGGAGCGGGTAGCCATGATGACAACCGGTCTGCGGTCGGCTACCTGTGTGCGGCCCTGGTAGTTGCCGTCGGCGTCGTAGTTGTGCTGGCGGTGGTAGAGGAGGATAAGTGTGCCGTGGGGCGAAACGCCGAAGGCAGGGTTGCGGTCGTCGTCCTCGCTGTCGGCATGGATATTCGGCGGTGTCCAGGTCAGACCTCCGTCCTGTGAGCGCACAGTTTCCATGCGCCCTTCGCGGCCGATGTGGCCGGCACCGCCCCGCAGGGCGGCGACGGCGACGCGGTCGGCGGTCAAAGCCAGAACGGGAAAGAGGCCGCCATCCTGATAGGCGAGGGTCTCGCGGGTGCCGGGAAGAGAACGGATGTCGAGGACAGGTTCAGGCGCCAAGATGGTCACTCCAGTTCGTCAGCATGCTTGAACGGTTGCTTGGGGGGTCAGGGGGTTCTTCGGGATTCCCGTTTCCGTTTACTGCTCCACTGTTGCCCTCACCAGCCAGACGCTATTTGTATCGTCCATGTCTTCAGGGATGCGACGCCAGCCGTTGGGCACGCGGTCATACGTGTAGAGCAGGGTGTTGTCATCGACGGCCACCACTTCGGTATAGGAGGTGCTTTTCTGGCGGGAGAGGTCTTCCGAGTAGATGATCTGCTCGTGGGGATGGCAGCTGTTGTGGTGGGCGAGGATGTCGATCTGTTGCCAGTCTTGCCCGGTGCCGTCAGCGTTGAGCCAGAGGTAGAGGCCGGGGCGGCCGCCTGAGAGAGCGATTGCGCCGCCGGACATCACGGCGAGGCTGGGCTGGACGGAGAAGGGGCCTGCCATGGCGACGGCGGTGGACCAGGTGCGGCCTTCGTCGCTGCTCCAGGTCTGGCCGAAGGGCAGTTTGCTTTCGACGCGGAAGACGCACATGATGCGCCCGTCCTGGAGGCGGCAGATGGCGGACTCGCTGGGGCCGCCATCGCCAGGGACCGGGCAATCGGCGCCGGCGACGACTGAGCGCACCGACCAGTTGGTGCCGTCGGTGGATTCCACGGCGACGATGGAGTCGCGTTGGTCGCCTTCGAAGTGGCCGTAGGCGGTGGCGAGGTAGGTACCGTCCTCCAGCCAGAGGGTCTGACCGTTGAAGGAGAATGTGACGACGTCGAGGCCGGGCAGGATGAGGGGGACGGGCGCGGGCATGCCGGTGATGACGACGCCGGTGGGCACGTAGTCAAAGACGCGCTGGCCGGCGGGAATGATGTTATGGGGCGCGCCGATCCCGTTGGGGCGGGGACGGAGATCGTAGGGGAGCATGATGCTGTCGCCGGAGTGGAGGTGGAGGAGGGTCTGGGCGCCGTCGCAGGAGACTTGCGGCTCGGTCCAGGTGAGGCCGCCGTCCCGGGACCAGAGTACCAGATAGGGGACACCGGAGAGATGAATATCGGGCACGGGCGAGATCGTAGAAAGGAGCTCGCCGTTGGGCATTGTCCAGAGGTTGGGGAACCAGAAGTAGCCGCGGCGGCGCCCGATCAGGACCGGTTCGGAAAGCGTGACGCGCATCCCATCCAAGTTCACGGTTGCAGTGTCGGTCCAGGTCGCTGTCATGTCAGTCATCGCTCCTTCCTTGGGCAATCCATTGGGAGTTCGTACTCTTGACTCAGCGGCTACGGGGTTTTGAGTTCGTGCTCGCCGTGGAGGTCAGCAGTGACCTGGGCAAACCGGTGGCCGTAGCGTTCGATCGTAGCGGCATCAGTGGCTTTGCCGTCGAGCGTGAAGGAAGACGGTGGGGATCCGCTGGCAGGAAGCAGGTAGAGCAGCGTTGCTCCGTTGAGAGCGTCCTCCGATTGAATACGGTATGTGCCTTCGGGCGTGGAGGCGCCGTTGGCGGCGGAAGAGATGGATACGCGGCGGCGGGCGCGCTCCCAGTTGTTGATCTCTTCGCTGGTCCACCATTCCATGCCGAGGCTGCGGGCGTAGGCGACGGTTTCGCGGATGGAGCGCTCGCACTCGGGGTCTTCGACGTGGGAGGGGTGGTAGAGGACGTGGGCGCAGCCGTAGGTGGCGTGGCTCTGGTCGACGAGGGGGCGCATGAAGCCGTGGGGGCAGACGACGGTGAAGTCCTGGGTGAGGAAGGGGAGGGCGATCACGTCGAGGAAGTCGCCGTTGGGACGGTCGTCCTCCATGGGAAACCAGGGGTGGGAGGTGCCGAAGGTGAAGCCGCGGTCGCCGCGTGAATGTTCGAGCTGGATGCCCTTGTTCTGGCACCAGTAGTAGAACTCGAGGCGGCCCTGCCAGGCGATGCCGTGGTTCTTGTTGGAGACGATGTTGGAGAGGCCGGTCTCGTAGGCGAGCGTGTCGTACTGCCAGTCGAAGTCCATCTGGCTCCAGCGGGGGGCTTCGCGCACGGGGGCGTTGCCGGTGGCGTAGTGGAGGGCGATTTCGGAGGTGGACTCGATGAGCGCCTGGTAGAAGGAGCGATCATAGCCGGTTACAGGCATGGTGCACCAGGTGGAGGGTACGTTGAGCTCCTGGAGCAGGTCGAAGAGGCACCAGCCGACGAGGGGACGGTTGCCGTCGGAATCGTGGGACATGTGGGCCATGGATGTCATGCCGCGGGGCCAGTACCAGAGGAGGGGCAGGGGTTCGCCGGCGGTGCTGAGGAGGTGGAAGATTGCGCGCAGCAGGAGCTCCTTGAGGACGTCGGCCATGGGCGACAGGATGATGCGCTGATTGTAGTAAGTCCTGCCGTCCTGAAGGGGGATGCCTCCGGAGTAGTAGAGATCGTCGACGTCGTCGATTTCGACCAAGTCGCCGTCCCGTTCGGGGTCGAGGATGGAACCAGAGGGGGTGCCTGAGGACTCGCGCGGGGGGATGGGCACGACCGGCTTTCCCTGGTGGATGTGGAGCACGGACGTTATCAGGTCGAGTGCAAAGAGGAGAGTGCGGCCGCGACCGCGGGCGTGTGCTACCACGGCATCGGCTACGGGTCCGCCTGCCTGCGGCGGAGGCAAGATAGACTCGACCTGGGCGAGTGCAGTGCCGGCCACGGCCTTGACCAAAGCGCCGCCGAACACGTGCGTTTCCCTGCTCAGGCCACCGGTCACAGGATGGGTCGCGGCGGGTGGCTGCAGGTAGCCTTCTTCGAGGAGACGGATGGTCTGCACGCCGAAGAGGTCGTCCATGCCTGAGGTGCCGGCGTTGCCGATGAGGAGGCCGCCGGCGTGAACGAAATCGGCCAGGCCTGCCTTCTGTTCGGAATCCAGGTCGAAGTCCTGCGCCAGGATCAGGAGGCGGGGCAAGGGAGAGTCTCCGGCCAGGGCTTCCTGCGGCAGCAGCGAAAAGGGGATGCCGGCATGGTGCAGAATCTCGCTGATATAGGCGGCGGCATAAGGGGGAAGCTCGCCTGTTCCCTTGCGAGGTTGTTCCGGATTGAGGATCACTCCGATCATTGGGACATTCTCCTTACACCAACGTTGGGCAGCTCGTAAAAGCAAAATCATCTGGCCAGAGTTCAGGCGTCGCGAGCGCAGCGGAAGCCGACGTGGCGGCGCATCATTTGGGGAAAGCGGTCATAGCGGGCGGCGCAGCGGGCGCGCTCGGAGATATTGTACCAGGAGCCGCCGCGCAGCACGTTGTGGGCGTCGTAGTGGACGGTTGGCTTTGTGCAGATGGGGTTGGCCGGCGGGCTGAATGAGTAGAAGTCGTCGGAGTAGCGGTCCTGGCACCACTCCCAGACGTTGCCGACCATGTCGCAGACGCCGT
>JAPPKT010000331.1 GCA_028819675.1 Caldilineaceae bacterium
TTTCGCCATGCTGAATCATGAGCGCCTTTGGGCAAGGACTTAGCAGTCACGTTTCCAGTTTTTTAGTAACCCCGCTGGTGCGCGGCGGACTGATTCACGAAGCGTTTTTGGGAAACGCCTTTTTGATCCGCTAAGGGCCGCCAAGGGCGGCTCTTTTTGATTCTAGGAAGGTCGGCGAGAGGGCCTTGTGTGGACTGGGGTGGGCTGATTCTGCTTTGGAGGCTGGCGATGCTGTCTGGCGCGACGCTTTACGCGGCGGGTGGATTTTCAGCAGACTCATACCGGCTCATTTCACTGTGACCGTACCCAGCAGCACACGGTCATGAGAAGTTTCAAGACTGTCGGAGGCGGCCGGCAAGCGCACGCCGTCGGGACCGTAAAGGCCGGCCCACACCTGGAGATTCACGCCGTCTGAAAGAGGCGCGGGAGGCTTGACTGGCCAGGTGCCCAGGCTGGCGTCGCCCGCCCGCCAGCGGCTGGTCGGGAAGCGCCCCTCCGCCGGCGGCTGGTCGTAGCCGGCAATGAATTCGCCGTTCGGTCCGACCAGATGGACGAAGGCTTTCAAGTCCTTGTCTACCGGAGCGCTGGCCCGGAAACAGAGGATGACAGGCAGTTCCCGCAACGGCCCGGACAGCTCTTCCGCGAACTGAAATCCATTGAGGACGACGGCTCCGCCGAACCTGACCGGCGCGCCGCGCATCTCCTGCGGGCACTGAACCGTCGCGTCGATCTCCACTTCGCCGATCAGGTTGCTTTCGACCGATGGATCTCCTCCTTGAACGGGCAGTCGCTTCTCCGACCCTTCTTCCAAAAAGCCCAGGTAGAGGTCGGCCAGCAGGGGAGAATCCTGAACGGCCGGTTCCTCCACCAGAATTCGGTAGGTGTCTGCGTACACTTCTCCCGGTTTCCACAGAGACAGGGGCCACGTTCCCCAGCCGGGATGCGTGGTTATGTTGCCCAGTTGGCGGCGCCGGTCGTCCAGCAGTTTCAGAACCAGATGATGGTCGCGGTCCTGCGCTTGCAGGGCGCGCAGGTAGAGGGTGACCGGGACCTCGTCGCCAACGCTGAACCTACCGGACGGCGCGAGAACGGCCACCAGCTCGACGTCGTCTCCGTACACTTTGCCAACCGGGCGAGCCTCGGCCGGAATTCTGTCTACGGCCTGGCGGTCAAGCGAGTAGGCGGCGGGAAGCAAGTCGGTCAGTGCGTACAGAGAGCACGCCAGCAAGAACGCAAGCAGCGTCGCGCCGACGAGCCAGCGAAGGAAGGATGGCGCTACAGACAGAAGAAAGCGCAGTCCGGCGGCCATCAGCAGTGCTAAGGCGCTGACGGCCGGGAACAGGAGGCGACCCTGCGCGGCGTGCGCCCTGAAGACCCAGGCGACCATCATGACGACCATCAACGTCGCCCACAGCACTGCCGCCGTCGCCGCATGCGTACCCGGACGCTTATTTTTAATTACGACAATGATGGTTACCGCCCCGATTGCGCCGATTACAGACAAGCCCGCAAACACACGATAGGTCCACTCGGGCAAAAGGATGCTGAACCAGCCGTACAGGCCCCAGAAGGACATGTGCAGCCCGACAAACTCGCCCCAGGTTACATCCATACCCCGCAATCCGCTGATGTTCAGCAGATTGCTCGTGCCGAACAGGTCTCCGTACAGGTAAAGATTGCGTGCATACCACCAGCCTGCAACACCGGCAGCGACGATGAATGCAAGGGAAACATATCGCAGACCGGCTTTGAGCGCACGCCAGTCCGGGCGGCAGGCGAGCTTGCCGGAAGGGAAGAACTGAACGGCACAGGTTGCACCCACCAGGAGCGGCAGGCCCAGTCCCTGCAGCTTGGAGAGCGCGGCCAGGCCCAAGACCAACCCGAGCCCCGCCGCACGCCATGTCGGCACAGGCGCTTGCCACCGGGCGACGGCGACGAGAGCAAGGGAGCTCAGGGCGCTGATGAGGGGGTCGTTGGAGAAACTGGCGCTGATGAAGAGAAACTGGGGATTGAGGGCGACCAGGCCCGTCGCCATGATCTGCGTGAAACTGTCGCGGGGAAACGCCTGTCGAGCGAGGATAAAGGTGCACAGAACGGTGGCGGCGCCCAGCAGGACATTCAGCCACCTGCCGAGATGGACGGCCAGGTTCGCGCCCTGCAGAGGGCGGGATTGCGCGCTGTAGAGCGCGAAGTTTTTGTTGCCGGGATAGGATGGATTGCCCAGATTTGCCCTGGGATTGCGAACGGACAGGCTGTCGAAGTCGGACTGATCGACTGTTGAGGTAGTCAGGCCGGCCAGGGCATAAAAGAGTGGAGGCTGGCTGCCCTCATGCTCCCAGGGCCCCGTCGCGACCGGGGATTGCACGGGAAGGGGGTTTCCGGCGGCCAGATGACGGGCGAAGCTGTAGTGAAATATCTCATCGGGCGTCTCAAAGGGAGGCACAACCAGGCTGTACGAGGCTGCCGTCACAAGAAATAACGCCACGAGGGCGGCAACTGCACTCTTTGTACCGGTCATGGTCGCGCTCTCTTCGCTGGCGCATCTGGCAGCCTTGTTGAACTTTCTACCGTACCACCCCGAACAGGGCCTATCGTGTCAGCACAACAGCCGTCGCGGTCCATAAGCAGAATTATCGTCGCCCCCGGTTCACTTCGACCACAACCCGGGCAACTGTTCGGATGAATGAGATAGATTCATTTGTGGCGGCGGGTATTTGTCTCTTCAGCATTACAGTCCACTGTATGATATCAGCCCTCAGTCGTTCTCGTCACACCAGGTATCGCAAGAATGTGCAAGATGGTGATTGAGATCGTCTGCAGATCCCACAGAGTGTGAGGTCCTGTTGACCTTGCTTTTGCCAGGAATGGGCGGTAACTGACCAACTGAGGATGCGCCTTGGGTTGAGGCAGCAATTCTGTTCTCTTGTCCAGTCCAGCGGATTGTGATGGAGGTTGTCTCACTCGTTTGGGCCGGTTTTGGAACACTTTTAACCGTATGCGGGAACGCGGCCACTGCGCGGAGCGACGAGGCAAGGTCGTACTTCTTCGAGAGGTTGAATCAGAGGGGTAAAGCGATGCCGGGGAGATTTACTTGCTCACCGGTTGAATCGATCGAGGAGCGTGTAAAGAGGAGTGAGTAGAGAGAACTTCGTTCGCCGCGTCCAGCGTCGCGCACTGCTCATGGCCCAATAGCTGCTCGTCTTCGTGAATCCAAAAGGCCTTGCAACCCGAAAGCGTAGTGGCCGGCGGGCCGACCATTGGGCGGACTAACGGGGGTTCAGAGGCTGGCGATTTCGGGGCGCTGGTCGCCGTTGTTGGGGCTGCCGAGGACGGCGCCGATGTCGTCGCCGCGCTTGACCTGGTAGGTCGGGATGTTGGAGAGTGCCAGTTCGTGGGTCAGCTCCGCGTAGGACTCCTGGCCGCCGAAGGTGGAGCCGTCGATGACGACGGCGACGCTGTGGACGCCGCGGCGGCGGATTTCGCGCAGGGCCCGCACCCAGGCGGGGTCGGGGTCTGAGGTGATGGCCAGGATCATATCGTTGCGATTGAGGCGCACGCCCTCGGTGACGATGAGCTGGTCGAAAGTGATGCTGCCCTCGGCGGAGACAACGGCGAGGGCTTCCAGCATTTTACGCATCTGCCGCTCGCCGCGATCGATCTGCAAGAGGTAGCGCTGGCTGCCGTGCCAGATGAGGCCAACGGCGCGGTTGCGCAGCAGGAAGTAGCGGGCGATGCTGGCGGCGGCGGTAACGGCGTACTCGAGTGTGCTGGGGGCCAGCTGCAGAGCATCGTCTCGTCTGCGGCCGCTAAGGCCGAAGAAGCCGGCCTCTGGGGGCGTCAGCCGCCACGGGAGGCTGTGGGCGGTGCGGCTGTGAAGATCGAGGAAGAGCCAGATGTCGGCTGAGGGGTCCAGTTCGAACTCTCTGGTCATGAGGCGCCCGGTGCGGGCGGTCGACAGCCAGTGGATGCGGTTGAAGCTGTCGCCGGGGGCGTATTCGCGGATGCCGGAGACGTTGGTGGTGATGTATTGGGCGCGGCGGTTCAGCGCTTCGCCGCCGGCCAGATCGGCGGCGGGCGGCTGGAAGGCGGATAGGGTGACGGTGGCCGGATAGACGATGAGGTCGCTGGTCTGGCTCAGCGTCTGGTCGATGGAGAAGAGGCCCAGGGGGTCACCGCTGAGGAGACGCATGGGGCCGAGGCGGTAGTAGCCGCGCTGCTGGCAGTATGTCCGCACTTGCCAGCGATGGTGGGCGCGGCCCTGGAGGTGGCTGACGACGCGACTGGCGCCATGGAAGGGGACGGTGGAGAAGTCCCGCACTTCGAGCCACAGTTTGGGGATCCGTCCGTGGTTGCGCACTTCGAAGCTTTCTTCGAAGTGCTGGCCGACCTGGCTGCGGCGGGCACGGGTACTTCGATTGATATGGATAGCGCGCGTACTGGTCCAGGACCAGAAATAGCTGAGTGCGAGGATGCCGCTTATGAGGTAGGCGAGGTTGAAGGCGAGAGGGCGCCCACTGTTGAGCGCGAAGCCCCAGGCGGCGACGAAAGCGACGAGCAGGAAAATGAGGCGTGAAGACATGGGCGAGGAGTGAGTGATGAGGAGAGAGGAGTGAGTAGCTCTCGAGTGTCCGTCTCCTCCTATCCCTCTCTGATATCAGCTGGCTCTTACGCGGCTGCCGGGCACGGGTGTATGGGCGAGCGCGTCCTCAATCACCTGTCCGGCGTCGACATTTTTGATGCGGGCGGAGGGGCTGACGATGAGTCGGTGAGCAAGCGTCGCCTCGGCCAGGAGTTTGACATCGTCGGGCAGCACATATTCGCGTCCATCGATTGCG
>JAPPKT010000426.1 GCA_028819675.1 Caldilineaceae bacterium
CAGCCACCGCTGGCACTGATTCCCCGCCAGACTGTTCCCACCCCAAATCTGGGATACACCCGTTGCCGATGTCTGCTTTTTGGGTCTCATACGACCAGACCTTGGCCAGCTCGCCCTCTCGATTGTCGTGGACCGGGGCATCTTTCTCTCACTCCTCACTCCTCTCCGCTCTCTCCTCGCATTTGGGCGGTCGGGCATTCGGCCCTCCCTTGTGCGAGGGGAGTCCCCCCGCAACGCCCGCCCTTTACAACCTGCCTTGGCCACTTCGTGCCGTCCTTCCAGCAGGTGCCTTTTCGACCTGATGCCTCCCGCCTTCAACCCCGGTATCGGCCGCGACCAAGTAAGTTCAGGGGCGATTGGACAGCGAACCCAATAGCATTTATCATGCCAACGAAGAAAGACATCCAACCCCGCAGCTTGTGAGCACTCCCGAAATGACACACATATGAGATCCGTAATCTGCGTCCATGAACGTTTTGACGCCGTATGGCCGTTTGCTGCAGACTACTGGCACAAACGCTGGCAGAGCAACTGTTGTGAACTCTACCGTACTGAGGAACCGGAGGCGCGTGCGCCGCAATTGGTGCCTGACCCCGCCGCGGTGCAGCGGCTGGTCCTCCTCGGCCTCCCCGGCGGCAGCGATGACCTGGCCCCCTTTACTTCCCTTGAGGAGTGCTTCCACAGTTCCCACGGCGATCATCCGAGAGATGGCCTCGACATTGCGGCATCCCGCGGCGTTCACATCATTCCCCACCGCGTCGACATTTACTGGGGACAGTCGGTGGCCGAGTACGGGCTCTGCCTGACCCTCTGCGGGCTGCGCCGCATTCCCCAGTCTCACACCGCGATGATCGGGAGCCATGAACCCTGGAAACACAGGCCGGAAGTGGGCAAACCTGGCGCGAAAGGCGTTCAGTATTGCGATGATTCGCGCTTTGCCAACGGCACGCTCGGCGGCAAACGTGTTCGCGTCGTCGGCGCCGGCAATATCGGCGCCCGCTACGCCTCCTGGTGCTCGGTCATGGGTGCAGATGTTGCCATCTGGGATCCATTTGCTCCCGACGCAACCTTTGCCGCCGCCGGTGCAAAGCGCCGCTTTCATCTGCCCGAGCTTGTAAAGGATGCCGAGATCTTCGCGCCGATGCTTCCTTTGAAGGAAGATACGCGCGGGTTGGTCGGCAAGGACCTCATCAACGCCTTGCCGCACGGATGCCTCGTCGTTCAGGTGACGCGGGCCCTCATCTGCGACACCGAGGCGCTCTATCGTCGCGTCCTCAACGATGAGCTGGCGCTGGCGGCCGACGTCTTTGACATCGAGCCGGTTGCGCTTGACTCCCCCTTGCTTGGGCGTCACAACGTCGTCCACACACCGCACAACGCCGGCCGCACGAAAGACGCCAACCTGGCCTGGGTCGACGATCAGATTGCACGTTTCAGACCACGCCCTTAGCGGCTTGCGGCCTGTTCGGGCCGTGTACAGGAGGAGAGATGAAACCAACTGATTCCGATCGCCTCGCATCATTTGCCGCCAACTTTCAGAACGACTTCTCGGCACACATCGGGCGCGACGAAGAAGAGGCCGCCGAGCTGGACCGGATGCGGAATGCCCTGCGCGACTCGCTCGATCTGGATCTCTTTTCCCGCCAGGGTATCGAATGGTACCGAAGTGCCTACACAGAGGCCTTCCTCTTCATGTACGATACCGCCTTCTACGACCGTGAGGCCGGGCGTTACCGCATCGACGAAATTCTGGACGACGGCGAGCGCGAGTTCGGCGGCTACGACATCATCCTCCTCTGGCAGTCCTACCCCCGCCTTGGCATCGATGACCGCAACCAGATCGACTACTACCGCGACATGCCTGGCGGCCTGCAGGGGCTGCGCGAGGTCGTTGACCGCGCCCATGCGCGCGGCGTGCGCGTCTTCGTCAACTACAACCCCTGGGACATCGGCACGCGCCGCGAGCCGGGCGCGCCGCCCTATACCGACAAAAGGGGTTACCGCGGCAGATTTCCCGACACGAACGCGCCCGCAGTGGCCGACGCCGAAGCCTTAGGGGCCGTGATCAAGGAGATCGGCGCCGACGGCGTCTTCCTGGATACGATGGCCTCCGATGACCCGGGATTCCTGGAGCCGATGGAGCGGGCCAACGCCAACATTGTGTTCAACCCGGAATCGTTGCCACCCATAGAAGCCCTCTCCTCGATTGCGGGCAGCTGGCTGCAGCGCAATACGGTCGTCCCCCCTGACCTGATGACCATCCGTTGGGTGGAGCCGCGCTTTTCTTTTCGCGCCATCGACCGCAATGCTGACGAACACAGCGATATCATCCAGAAGGCATTTTTCCATGGTTGCGGCCAAGTCGTTTGGGAGAATATCTTTGGCTGGTGGAATCCCTGGCCCGAAGCCGATCGCGTCCTCCTGCGGCGCTGCGTGCGGCTGCTACGCCAGTTCACCGCTGCATTCCAGGACCGGGACTGGCAACCCTACGTGGCCACGGAAGTAGACGGCGTTTACGCGCACCGCTGGCACAGCGGCGAAATCACCATGCATACGCTGATCAACGACTCGGGCGCTGCGGTCAACGGCCCCGTGCTGCAGGCGCCGGCAACGTCGCCCGACGGGCCCCCTATGCGCCACTACGACCTCTGGAACGGCGCCGAAATCGAGCCGTCGCAACAAGGAGACGCGCAACTGCTTGCGCTTTCCTTGTCCAGCGGCGAGGCAGGATGTATCGTCTCGGCGCCCGCCGGCGTTGAGGTCGACCTCAACACCGGCCAGGGGGAGCCCGAAGGAGACGGCGCCGCCGGTATCGACCGCAAACGTTTGACCCTCGCCGACCTGTCACTGCGCCCGGTCGCGCCTTCCGCTCCGGTGGCCGCAGGGGAGGAGCCGGAGGAGATGTGCCGCGTAACCGCGGGCACCTTCAACTTCGGTGTGCGCCACAACAATCGGACGGTGATGGAGGGGGCATGCTACGACAAGATCGACCAGCTTTGGGACAAGTATCATCCCCTACGCTTTATCGACCTTCCCGAGTACTGGATCGATCGCACTGAGGTCACCAACGCCTCTTACCTTGACTTCCTCGAACAGTCCCGCTACCTGCCGCACGATCTCACCAACTTCCTGCGCCACTGGCACAAGCCTGCAGGCAGCGAGCAGGAGCCCTGGCGGTGGTCGCCGCCGCCGGGCAAGGAAAGGCACCCGGTCATCTGGGTGGACCTGGACGATGCCCGCGCCTACGCCAAATGGGCCGGCAAACGGCTGCCCCTCGAGGAAGAATGGCAAAAGGCTGCAGGGTTTGCCGTCTGGCCATGGGGCGATGGGTTCGACCCAACGTTATGCAACAGCGGCAGCGACGACACGACGCCGGTAGACCAGTTCCCCGGCGGCGCCAGCCACGTCGGCTGCCTCGACATGGCCGGCAACGTCTGGGAGTGGACCGAAAGCGAACGCGACGACGGCCACACTCGCTACGCCATCATCCGCGGCGGCAGCTACCTCAAGGTCGAAGGCAGCATCTGGTACAACGCCAGCGGCGCGCAGCCCAACGATTGCCACGAAAAGATACTGCTCATGTACCCCGGTTTGGACCGCTGCGGCACCGTCGGCTTCCGCTGCGTCAAGGACGTTGCCCCCACCGAATAGCGAGCCCTACGTACCGAAGTAGGCCGGCTCTTGCAGTTCCCATTTCTCGCAAGGAGAACAGATGACTGCCAACCTGACACCCGAAGCGCGCATGGCCGAACTCAAGCAGAACGGCTTCTGCATCATCGAGAATATAGCTGACGAGTGGCTTCTGAACCATACGCGGGCCTGTGTCGACAAGGCGCTGGCCGAGGTGGACCCCGAACGGCTGGAAAGAACAAAGTCGCCCGGCAGCCTGATCGACTCCAACAACTACCCTGAGCTGGCCGACCTGATCGGCAACCCCAGCGCCCTCGCCGAGCTCGACCGCATGGGCCTCAAGGACATCAAGTTCTGGAAGGCGGTCATCATCAGCAAGCCGCCGGGCGGGCCCCGCCTCTACTGGCACCAGGATTGCCTGATGTGGCAGGACCCGCGCGCCTACAGCGACAGGCCGCCCATGATCTTCCTCATGTACTACATGGAGGACACCACGCGCCACAACGGCTGCCTGCGCCTCCTTCCCGGCACCCACCGCCACCGCCACGTCCTCCACGATATGGGCGAGGCCCACACGCGCGAGATCAACCGCCTTGACGACCCCGACGACCCCCGCTTCCGCGACTACCCCGGCGAGGTCGACGTACCCGTCAAAGCCGGCGACGTTGTGGTCGGCGACGCGCGCATGTTCCATTCGGCCCACGCCAACCTCTCAGACGAAAAACGTACTGTAATCACCATCTGGTTTCACCCCTTCTACTCCGACCTGCTGGAGCCGACGCAGAGCTGGATCCACGACTTCATGCACAGACAGCACGCCGACTGGCCGCCGAACGCGCTCGCAAAGATCGAGCCGCTCATCCCTGACTACCAGGGCACCGTCGAGCCAATGCAGCAGAATCGGACGCCCGACGAGCGCCTGCGCTGGCCCGACGCGGTGGCCGCTGGCTAGGCGTTTGCCGCCATTGTCGTGGCAACTTGCCGCGAGTTATAACCTTGAACAGCGGACCTGTGTCCGCTAAACATAGTCCCAAACTCCCCAGCAGAAGAAAGAAGTGAAGGTGCATTTCACTGGCACTACGGGGAAGACTCACAGGTACCTGGCGCCAGAACTTGCACGCGACCGCGAGCCAACAAGGGAGGACCAAAGATCATGACAGTCGGATACGGCGACTTCCGCTACGAATTGGACGATACCTGGCC
>JAPPKT010000539.1 GCA_028819675.1 Caldilineaceae bacterium
GCTGTGCCCATTTTACCGTTAGTCCGCTATATGACACAATCGAAATATTCTGTACCTCTTCGAGCGTTTCCCGCGCCAGCTCTATGCGCTCCTCCGTGGAAAACAGCAGCCGCTTGGCCGGCGCGTCAAAGATTGTCACAAGCAGCTCATCAAAAAGACCGGCCGCCCGGCGGGCTATGTCCAGGTGTCCGAAGTGGAAAGGATCGAAGCTTCCAGGATACATGGCGCGAGTCATAGGGCGTCGTCGTCTCGAAATCAGCTTACGTGATGCCGGTGCTGCAACCGGGCTCAGGGCGACTGTGGTTCACTTTTCACGCGGTCGAAAGAGGCGATCAGATCATCCGGCGCCATGCTGGCGATGGAGTCCAGGCACAGATCCGCGCCCGAGAAGTCCGATTCTCGTGTAACACGGTTCGGCACTGAAACACATCGCAATCCGGCCCGCTGCGCCCCGAGCATCCCGTTGTAAGAGTCCTCAATCGCGATAGCCCGTTCCGGCATTACCTCCAACTTCTGCGCAGCCAACCGGTAAAGCGCCGGGTCAGGTTTGACCCGCTCGACGTCATCAGCGGTTACGATCGCCGCAAAACGCCCAAGAAGCTCCAGCCGCTGCAAATGAGATTCCACCCATTTGCGGTCCGAGCTTGAGGCCACCGCCAGCCTCACCCCTCGCCGCTCCGCCGCGTCGATCAAATCCACTACCCCCGGCATGATCGGCATAATGTGGATCAGATCCAGGAACCGCTTCCGCCGCTCTGTTCGCACGCGTTCTCGGTCGATCTCTCTGCCCAGCAACCCCTCCAGATAACTGTCAGGCCTGAACTCGCCTGTGCCGCCGCCTACACATTGCAGCCAAACGTCTAGCGGCAACTCAGCACCGTGATTGCGGTAAACCTCCTGCCAGGTCTGGAAATCGGGCGTCTCCGTGTCCAGAATCGTTCCGTCAAAGTCAAATACAATCGCCTCCAGCACCGGCATACTCCCTCGTCGTTCTGTTTACGGGTTAAGTAGCCTGCCGCTCTGCCATGCCTGCAAGGGTGGGCGGCGGCAAGGCTGTGGCCTGCTCGGCCATCACGCAATGAATTCGCTGAACACCCTGTTTCCAACGAGTAACCCCTTGCCTGTTAAACGCACTCGTTCACCGTCCGACTCCAGCAAGCCTTCCTCCTGCAGTCGATCCAGGCTGGGGCCAAAAGCACCCGTCATAGGTTGTCCGTGCATCGCCTCAAAACGCGCAAACGGTACACCCTCGCTCACGAGCCGCAGCCCCAGCATCATCGTTTCGCCCATCGATACCTCGGCCGTGATTCCCTCATGAAAGTCCACCGGGCTCTCGCCTGCTCCGACCCGTTTGATGTAGCCCTGAACGCCCTTGCGATTGGACCAGCGGACGGCGACGGCGGGCGAACCTGACCCCTCCGCCCCGTCACAGGCGTCACCACTCTTGAATGGCAGGTCCCCAATGGACTCGCCCCGCAACCCGGCGGGGAAGCGCAGATGACTGTGCGCGCCGGGCCCAACCCCGATCCACTCCTGGTTGCGCCAGTAAAGCAGATTGTGCCGGCAGGCATAGCCCGCCTCCCGCGCCCAGTTTGACACCTCGTACTGTTCGTAACCGGCCTCCCCCATGCGGCTCATCGCAGTTTCATACATCTCTGCCGCCATGTCATCGTCCGGCGCCGGCGTCTGTCCGGTCTCCACCCAGTGCGCCAGCGGCGTACCCGGCTCGACGATCAAGCTGTATAGGCTGACATGCCGAGGCGCCAGAGCCAGTGCTTTGCCCAAACTGTCTTGCCAGGCCGCCACCGACTGCCGCGGCAACCCGAACATGAAGTCAAGATTGATGTTGGCAAAGCCCGCGTCCACAGCCGCCTCATAGGCGCGCAAGGCATCCTCCGCGTCGTGGATGCGGCCCAGAAAGCCCAGCTCCTCCTCCTGAAAGCTCTGCACCCCCATGCTCAGCCGGTTCACGCCCAAGCTGTGCAGCAGCGCGAACTGCCCCCGGTCCTCGATGCCCGGATTAGCCTCGCAGCTGATCTCAACGTCGGCCGCCAGCGCGAACCGGTCGTGGACCAGCTCCAGAATACATTTCAACTGGCCCGAATTGAGCACAGTTGGGGTGCCGCCGCCAAGGAAGACTGTGTGCACGGTGCGCCCCGCAAGGCGCGCCGCCCACCGGCCCATCTCCCGGCAAAGAGCCTGAGTATACGTTTCGTACAGTGGTTCAAGACGGGCGTAGGTATTGAAATCGCAATAGGGGCATTTGCGGGCGCAAAATGGTATGTGGATGTACAGGCCCAATGGCTCTTCGCCGGTTGCTGAAAAGGCAGGAACTGCAAACTGGCTGGATTCCTGCTCCCGGCCGCTTTGAACCACGCCCGCAGCGGAGCTGTTCAAGGAGTTCGGCATGACGACGCCGGCTTCAGGTACCTTCGCCTCCTCTTCCTCTGCGCGGTGCTTTGAATATGCCGGACGCAATGCAGCCAAGTCGTTCATCAGCCCTGAGTCGTCGCTCCTTGGGCGCGCAGAATACGAAGAGGAACGACAAGAGAGGGTACCTCGCCTTTCACTCCCCGCCCTTACGGTCAGGGATTCTCCAACCGGAACCCGTGGCCGCGCACTGTTACAATGAAGTTGGATCTTTCGTCGTGCTCGTTGAGCCGTTCCCGCAACCGCCGCACAAGAGCGTCGATGGCCTGCTTACTGACACCCGCCCCGCTGGTCTCCGGCCAGACCGCCTGCACGATCTGTTCGCGAGTCATCACGCCGCCCCCCTCATGCCAGAGGGCACTCAGCAGCCGGTACTGATGCAGACTCAAAGGAGGTTCCAGCAGCGAGCCGTTCAGCCACACCTGTCGTGTCTCTTCTTCAATGCGTAACCCTGATTCCGACTGCGCATCGCTATCGCTGGAGTCCAGCGTCAGGGGCGTGGTCGCCTCGTCGTCGACAAACGACAGCTTGAATCGCAGCGCGATCTGCACCTCGTCACCATCTGACAGACTATGCGACCCGTCGGCAATGTCCATGCCATTGACATGGGTTCCGTTCTTGCTGCCCAGGTCCTCAATCGAATAACCAAAACCGTCCCAGAATATGCGCGCGTGGTTCCGGCTTACCTGGCGGTCCGGCAGCGTAACGTGGCATTCTTCGTGGCGCCCGATGATCAGCGGCGTGGTACGGCTCAGGGGCCAGCCCTGGCCGGTTTGATTGCCGTGGCGCAGGATCAGCATTGCCGTCTCACGTTGCCTGTCGACGGGTCGAACCCTCCGTGTCTCTACAAACTGTTGTTCAGCGTTGGGGCCCTCTTGCGTCATTTCCTTCCCTCGTTAAAATAGCATGCAAGGTAAAGTTTTAACGTCACTTGCATATTACTCAGTCTATTATTATAGTATGATTCCCTGTGTGCGAGCCCCCAACGATCGTGGCAACAACTCTTCAGTAAACTTGGCGTAATGATGACGAGGGAGAAATTCATTATATCGAAGCGGTTTACATCCGTCAACCACTTTTTCAAAATAGCCGCATAGCTCGGCTGTAGAATACGAACTCGTTGACGCACCGTCGCGCCAAATTCAGCGTTCTGCCGCAACGCTCAGCGGCCACGCCTCACCAACGGGCGCGCAGCGGGCGGCAGCTTTCTTCCTCCGGAAAATCAGCAGAGGTGTCTTTTGGCTACAGTTTTGGATTCAGATTCAATCCTGCGCGGGCGTTATGAAATCGTTCGCCTTGTAGGTCAAGGTGGAATGGGTGCAGTTTACCAGGCAAACGATCTGCGCCTGGACGGTCGAGTCTGCGCGATCAAAGAAATCCTGCCTGCCCTCCTCATCGACCAGCGCGGGCCCGAACTGGACTTGGGTCAGACGATCGAACAGTTCTACCAGGAGGCCAGCGTCCTCGCCCGGCTCGATCATCCCAACCTCCCCAAAGTCTCCGACTACTTCTCCGTAGATGGCCGCGAGTACCTGGTCATGGATTTCATCGAAGGCCGTGATCTGCAAGAAATCGTAAATGAAGCCATTCGACAGAATAAACACCTCTCCGAAGCCCAGGTCCTCCTCTGGGCCACACAACTCCTGGACGCCTTGGAATATCTGCACAGCCAGGACCCGCCCGTGCTCCACCGAGACATCAAGCCGGGTAACATAAAGATCACGCCCGAAAATAGACTGAAACTGGTTGACTTCGGCCTCGTTAAAGTGCTGCAACCGGACGACGCTCGCACCGTGACCGTCGTCCAGGGGCGGGGCACCGTTGCCTATACCCCTCTCGAACAGTATGGCGGCGACACCGGCCACACAGATGTCCGCTCCGATATCTACAGCGTCGGCGCCACCCTATATCACCTGCTCGCCGGCACGCCCCCACAGGATGCCAGAGAGCGCTTCCTTAAGTCTGGTTTGCTCGATCCCCTGCGCCAGCTGAATCCGGCTATCTCGACGCGAACCGAAAGGGCCGTCTTCCAGGCCCTGGCCATGCATCCAGATGAGCGCCCCACCAGTGTCTTCGACCTGCGGCGGGCGCTGTTCGGTGCCGAAAACGTCAAAAAAGATCCAACAACGGATCTGCTGCCGCCCCCCACCTGGAATGAAATCCTCCACAAAAATAGAATGCTGATCGGGGCGACCGCTCTTCTCTTCATCATCGCCTCTGTCATCAGCCTCTATGACCTCTGACAATTTAAAAATTCACCGCAACCACTAAGGCATAGCCGTTCCGCGAGCTACACAAGGGCAGGGGAAGCGCTCTCTTTGACAACTGACCACTGCAATTATGGGCGGTCGGGCCTATTCGGCCCTCCCTTGTGGGGGGGGGGCCCCCCCCCCCCCCCCC
>JAPPKT010000250.1 GCA_028819675.1 Caldilineaceae bacterium
GGACCGGTGAATAGTTCTGGAAACCCATCACCAGTCCCCCCATGGGGATATAGCGAAATATCACAAAGAAGAGGATGGCGGGGAGCAGGAGGAGGTAGAGCTCACGGTATTTCCAGGCGCGTCCCAGCTCGCGCCTGAAGTGGCTGCGTTGGCTGGCGGGCCCTGGGTGACTCGCAGCGGAACTTTCACTTACGCCCGGTTGTACGTCAGTCCCAGCTGTTGTCATGTTCTCTACCCCGGCCCGACCAACGGAGGTTGCGTATCACATTGGGAGAGAGTCTGTCGCGGAAATCTTGACGAAGAAGAGGGAAACTAAAGACGAAAGACCAGCAGCAGCTTTTGGGGAGTTAAACACAAGCGGTTGGCTGTGTCAAGAGGATCAATTCGTTTCCATTAGCCGGGAGTATCCAAATTGGAGCCGCGCCGCAGGAGAACGGTTACATCAAGAGTTTCAATGGGAAGTTGGGGGACGAGTTGCTAGACTGGGAGCTCTTCTATACGTTGCTGGAGGTGCGTGTGCTGCCGGAGCGCTACAGGCGGACTTACAACCGGATCAGACCGCACAGATCTCTGGGCTACCGGCCGCCGGCGACTGAGGCCCTCTTGCCTGCCGAACCCTTCCCCGTGCTTGTCGGACTAGCATAACCGGTGGTACAAACATCGGGGGCAGGTCAAAGTCTTAACTATCGCACGCCGGCGGAAGAGCACTTTGTGCTCTGTTCAGAGCCGGCCGCATTCGCCTGAGTGCACCTCATTTTTCCCATTTCGTGGTTTAGCGATTGGGGCCAACCATAAAGAACGTTGACGACGAGCAAGGCGAAGGGAGAAATAAACACGCCAATCAATATTCAATCACTGATGAGCACTGCGGATGGTGGCATTAAGCCCTTGCCTTTGGCAACGTCTTGCGCAGGCGGAAGATCAGCAAGAAGGGCAACGACACGATAAGGAAAGAACCGACGACTTGGATAGGCCCGGAAAAAGGCGAATGCTCCAAGAGTTCTGGCGTAAGAGAGTATAAGGTGTAGTATGCAACCGCTACCAGGAAGAACGTAACACTCTTTCGTTGAATACTGAAGAAAAGAGCCAAACTTGAACCTGTATTGAATATCAAGGAGGTTACACCAAAACCCAGCGTTACGTTTAGTATCGCCCACCAGGGGAGCAATTCGTTCATGGGCCGCACCGCTGCCTCGCCCAAACTAGGTTGAAACAGACTGAAAACTGCAGGCATGTTCGGGCCTGTAGAACTTAACACGCCCGCATCCCAGGCGAGGAAGAAAAAATGATTGCCTGCGCTAGTCAGCATCCCTACACTACCGTATCCTAACCCGAACAGCACTCCTTCCTGCCACGACAGTTCTTCGCCCTGCTTGAAGAGTTTTACTTCGGTGGCAACAAAAAGGAGGATAAGCCACTGGATGCCTTCTGTGAACAGGCCCTTAATAGCCAGGCTTGCGATCCAGTAGGGAAAATTTCCCCAATCGGGACTAGAGTATGAAAACCTGAGAAGGTACGGAAGAAGCTGGCCCACAGGTATTATCACAATGTGAACCAAAATATAAGCACCGAGGGCAAAGGGTAATACTTTCCAAGACGAGCGAGTGAGACTTTGCCAGACGATTGTAACGACAACGGGGAACGCGAGCGTCAGTAAGAGCTTCGCTGCGAGAGTATCCATGTAACTTGTCTCGATTTCAAGCCTGCCAAAATCTGGTAGGCTTGTCTAATTGAGGGGGACTACTTCGACTCTGTGCTTATCATGTCGAAAAATGGCGTTACCCACACTGACGTTGCCATGTAAGCCAGGAAGCAGGCTATGGTCACGGTCCCGAAGAGGAGAGCAGAGAGCGCGAACGTGAGGGCTGATGTTAAGTTGATGGTGAACCTTCTCGACTTGGGCTTTATCAAGTCTACCTTATCCAGCCATTTGGGAAGAAGGTACTTGAAGAAGAAGGCTGTCCCAATGACTTGCCCCCGATGTTTGTACCACCCGTTTTGTTAGTCCGACAAGCACGGGGACAGGGTCGGCAGGCAGGAGGGCCTCAGGCGCCGGCGGCCGGTAGCCCAGAGTGCTGTGCGGTCTGACCCGGTTTGCGCGTTCAAGGCCGCAATGCGATAATGCTCCCGATTCAGCTTTCGGCCACCGCTGTCCGGCCGCCTCACCGGTCACCACGCCAACGACCAAGGGGCAGCGCACAACCTGCATCTCCCTGCACACGCGCCTACTCCGCCATCCCCTGCGCAGGCTCCTGCGCCCGTGTTGACGCCAACCGCAACATCGTTGCCCAGACAACCGTTCGCCCGGCACACCTTCATTCTGTGTAGAGTTCTCTTCGCCATATCCTGATTCCCTTTCCATTCAAAGAAGGAGACAGACACAATGACCAAGCGACTCAGTCGACGCGAGTTCATGCGCAACGCCGGCCTGGCCGGCACGGGGTTGGCACTTGCCGCGTGCGCGCCCGTCGCACAGGACGGCGCCATGGACGATGGCTCCATGATGGCGGAGAAGCAAACCGCCTACATCTTCGACTACGACCCAACCGGCACCGATGCCTGGGTCGAGGCCGACCAGCTGTTCATCGAGTATTTCACCGAGAAGTACCCGGACTACGAGATCATTCGTGAACAGGCGCCCTGGGCCGGCTTCACCGAAAAGCTGCTCACTTCGATCGCCGGCGGTTCCGAGTATGATGTGATTTACGGCTACTGGCAGTGGCTGCCGCTCTTCATCGAGAACAACGTCATCGGCCCGCTGGACGACCTGATCGACGCCGATACCGAGATCTCCGCCGACGACTTCTTTGACTACGCCAAGGAGACGATCGAAGGCGAAACCTACGGGCTTGCCTGGTTCATCAGCGGCTGGCTGCACTGGTACAACCTCTCGGCGGTCAACGAGGCCGGCGCCACCACGCCCAAGGAGATGAACGAAAACGGTGACTGGGACTACGACGCCTGGTACCAGTTCGCCAAAGAGTACACCAGCGAACAGGATGGCGTTCCCATCTACGGCTACGAAATGGGGTCGGGGCGGAGCGTCTCCGTCTACGCCATGCTCGCCTGGGCGTGGGGCACTGAGCAGTGGAACGACGACTTCTCCGCCAGCATCATGGACCACGAGGAGAACGTCGCTCTGTGGAAGTGGATCCAGCAGTTCTACCTTGAGGGGTTGACCCCCCTGCCCGGCTCCAGCACGACAGAGCAGCCGATCAGCTATACCAACGGCCGCTCCATGGCCACCATGGCCGGCCAGTGGTACACGCGCACCATCGTGCAGGACGGCGCGCCCGATCTCTTCGACATCGGCATGGTACCCTTCCCCACGGGGCCGAGCGGACAGTACTCCGTCGCCGCGCTCAACTCCTTCTACTTCTCCAGCAGCCCCGGCAACGTCGATCCGGCCTGGGCCTGGTATAAGGAGCGCTCATTCTCCGAAGCCGCAGCCAGTATTTATGCCAAGATCGGCGGCGGCCGCTTCCCATCGATCAAACGCGTCGCGCCGGCGACCGTCTACGAATGGGAGGATACCGAGGTCTACGAGGCCATCCGCCCGATCCTGCGCACCTATCGCACCAGTCCCAAAGAGTCCGAGTGGATCAACACCTACTGGAACGTGGCCTGGGATGAGATGGTCCTGGGAACACGCCCCGTCGAGGAGATTCTCGGCCAGCTCGCCGAAGAGTCGACCGCCCTCGTCAACTCGTAACCGCAGGAAGCAGCGGCCAGCCGTTACAGCGACGGCTGGCCGCTGACTATCAGCCATTGACTGCTAACCATCTGCTGCCGGCCACCAACCACTGGCCACTAAAGTAATGGCGCTCCAAACCAAGCACCGGCCGGGTCCTCTGGCCCGCAAAGAAGCGTGGGAAGGCCGGCTCTATATTCTGCCCTGGCTCGCCGGCTTCCTGATCTTCACTATCGGCCCGATGGTGGCCTCCATCTACTTCTCGTTCACCAAGTATTCGGTGCTCTCCGGCGCGGACTGGCTGGGGCTGGACAACTACACCAAGCTCTTCGGCGCGGACCGCCTTTTCGGGCTCACTCTCTATAACACCTTCTACTTCGTCATCCTCTCGGTTCCGCTGAACCTGTTCGCGGCCTTCCTGGTCGCCCTGCTGCTGAGCGTGCAGGTGCGCGGCATCAATCTCTACCGGACGCTATATTACCTGCCGGTCATAACGCCGGCGGTCGCCAGCGCCCTGACCTGGGGGATGCTCTTTTCGGGTGATTACGGCCTGGTCAACGCCGTGCTGCAGGCCCTGGGTCTGCCCACCTTCAACTGGCTCTTCAATCCCAAGATCACCAAGCTCGTATTCGTGATTATGGGGCTCTGGGGCATCGGCGGCAGCGCCATCATCTTTCTCGCCGGTCTGCAAAACGTGCCCCGCGTCCTCTATGAGGCCGCCGGCATTGACGGCGCCAATCTGTGGCATCTTTTCCGCCACATCACCGTGCCGATGATGACGCCGCTGATCTTTTTCAACCTGGTTCTCGGCATCATCGGCACTTTTCAGGTTTTCACCGGCGCCTACATCATAACTGCCGGCGGGCCCGCCAACTCGACCCTGTTCTACGTCCTGTATCTCTATAACAATGCCTTCCGCTTTTTCAAGATGGGCTACGCATCGGCGCTGGCGTGGGTGCTCTTTGTTATCATTCTCGTCTTTACCGTCATCCAGTTACGCATGGCCCGCCTGTGGGTCTTCTATGAGGCGGAGCGTTGAGAACTGCAGTTTTCAGTAGTCAGTTTTTAGTTTTTAGGTAACTACTAAGCCTGAGAGGTATCAAGGATGAAGGGTTGGTCAAGAAAGGCGT